>JAFEBB010000056.1 GCA_018266075.1 Deltaproteobacteria bacterium
ATCAGGGCGGGGGTGACCGCCACCTCCTTTTCAACAGCACGCGGGACTACGCCCGTCGTCACCCTCGCCGACGTAGACGGCGGTATCGAACGCCTGGTCCTCCGAGGGCCCGACCAAGACGTAGATGCCGGTCCGCCGAACTTCGGAGCGCTTCCCCAGCCGTTCCAGCTCAGTCCGTGGCGCCACGAGTGCTTGGCCGGTCCACATCCCGACCTCGGCGGTACGAAGGCCCTGGGCAGACCCATCGACCAAGAACAATCGAACCGATCGGCCTGGCATCACGGCTTCCCTTCGGAGAACTGGCCCACCACGCGCAGAAGGTCGTTCTTGAATTCGGCTACCGACGGGTAGCGACCGCCGGCAGGCGCGAGAGCCTTCGTGATCACCGCATCGATCGGCGCGAGTGCGCCGTCGCGGTTGGCCAGTGCGTGGTAGTTGGCTCGGTCGGGCAGTTGCCCCGCGATGACCTCGTAGAGGATCACTCCGCACGAGTAGATGTCGTGTCCCGGCGACCGCAGTTTTGGATTCGCGAGAACCTCGTGCGGGACATATGCGGCAGTTCCAACCCCGGCTGTCGTCAAACTCTCCTGAGTCGCGTCATCGAACACGTACGCCAGGCCAAAATCGACGACTACGGCTTGGCCATCGCTATCACGCACAAGGATGTTCGATGGCTTCAGATCACGATGAAGAACCTGATTGGCATGGGCATATTCGATGGCCCCGAGCACCTCAATCATGTGCCGCACCGCAAGTGCTGGGGACTGCCCAAACGTCGCCTCGCGGAGATTCTTCCCGCTGATCAGCGCCATAACGAGAAATGGTCGGCCGTCGCCGTCCAGCCCGGCGTCGACATACGGGACTATTGCTCGATGCTGGAGCTTCCGCACGACAGCGACCTCCCGCTCAAAGCGCTTGCGGGCCTTCTCGATGTCGGTAAGAGCGCTTGGCAGATGTAGCTTCACTGCAAATTCGAACGAGCCGAACGCAGACTCTCTTGTCGCTCGACGAACCTCTCCGAAACCGCCTCGCCCAAGGCACTCGCCAATGAGGTACGTCGGCGCTGAGCTGGAGGCTTCAGGTGATGTACTTGCTACTGAGCTGACAACCTCTCGAACCAGCTTTGGTGGCCGAATCGCGTACCCGATGCGGTGCTTTCTGAGGATGGCATTGACGTGTTCTGCGGTCGGCGTCCGTACTTCTTCGCCCACCGTTGTCATCGCGGTCCAGTAGGCATCGATGAACGCGGGGAGGTTTCGGTCTTGCCGGCCCATCGCATCGACCATGTCGCTGTGGGCCCAACTGGCGTTCGAACTGGTGTTCGAGTTACCGAACCGCCCTTTGAAGATCTCGTATACCGCCTGCTGGTCCTCGGCCTGAGCTGCCACCCTAGTTACGAGCTCAAGCAACTCATTCAGCGCCTCTTGGGGCATGTGCCCGAGCGTCGGGTCGAAGTACCAGTCCCGCGGGTAGTCGAGGCTCATGCCGAGATCAGCCCTCCGCCACTGGCAGCCATCGCGTCATACTGTTCAAGCACCAGCTTTTTGGTCCGGTACTCGCCGTACCGCTTGGTCTCATTCTCCTTGAGGACACGAAAGGTCTCTGCGGGAGGCGGCGGGTCAAGGACGAACTCCACCTCACTGCGGTCGAGTCCGTAGAGGTGGAAGAACGCGGCGTCGAGCTCAGCGCGGATCCGAACCCGTCGCGCCTCGTCCCACTTGAAAGGCTTACCCTGATAGCCGCAATCGCGGGCGAAGGGCGTCATGTCGTTCGACACGTAGACCAGCTCTAGGACGCGCTCGGAGAACCACTTATACGCGGGTCTGTTCGAGTCCAAGTAGGGGATCACCTCTCGGAACCGATCAGGCGCTACGACCGGAAGCTGCCGCATTGTGAAGTACTTGAGCGAGGTGCCGCCCACCTTTTGTCGAGCCGCGTAGTCGAAGACTAAGGACGCCATCATCGTGCCCAAGCACGAAACGAGGGCAGGCTCTTCGTTCGAAAGGCAGAGGAGGTACTTGTCACCAACACCTACTCTCGGGATGAAGGCGGCGATGACGGTCCGTTCATCGGTGTTCCGGGTGATGTCGCGCCAGCCGAGCAGCCAATCGCGATTCCAACCATCAGCCATCGCATCTGCGACCTCGGCGGCTGGGACCCAGAACCAGGGCTGCGCCACGAAGTCCGGGTCAGCCTTCTGCTCTGCTGTGGGCCTCGGCAGGATGCCCTGGTTGGCCTGCGCCTCAGTCTGGCCTTCGTACGTTCCGTACCGATGGTCGAAGTGGTGAACCATCTTCGCCTCGTAGAGCGGCAGGTACCTGTCCTTTCCCTTGGCGAAGGTGTTGCCGGTGCGCCTCCAGCCCTCCTTCTCCAACTGAGCCTGTTCGCGGAACAGACCGGAGTCGTTCGCCATGTGGAACATCGCTGAGAACTTCACCTGCCACGGGTTCGCCTTCGGTTCCTCCTCTCGTACGAGCACGGGAAGGCGGCCGTAGATCTTCTTGGCCAGAGCGGCGTCAGACGTCGTGCGGAAGATTGGGCACGTGCGCGTGTTCGGGTTGAGAAGTCGGATCTCATCTGCCGTGAGCGTGAACCGGCGCTTTGGATCGCTGACCTGCTCTACCTGCCGGGCGAAGAAGACGAACAGCGGCGCCGTTGGGCCCCGCTCTCGTGATGCCACCGTCAGGAGGGAGAACTTCAGAGCGTGATGGACTGCGGGGAAAAGGAACTCCTCATTCTCAAAGCTGAGGAGGCTGACGAGAGCTCGCCCGTCTACGAGGTCTTGGAAGAACTCCTTCGTCGTGTCATCAGTTGCGATGCCCGCGGGCACGATGCAACCAACTCTGCCGGTCCGTGCAATGAGAGCTCGATTCCACTCCGAAAACGCGGTGTAGGTATTCACGTCGCCCTGACCGCAGAGCGGATAACGTCCGGAAGACCGGATGAAATGGCTTTCGGCTTCGGCCTGCCGCCGTGCATCCAGAAATGACGCGAAGAGAACCGGGTCCTCGGTCTCCAGCTTTGCGATCATCTGCTTGCGCGTGGCCGCTTTACCGGCCGCCGCAATGTCCGGCCTGCGGACCGCAAACCACTCCTTCTCTTGGAGTTTCACTCGCTCCCACGGCGGGTTGCCGAGAACGACGTCGAATCCACCCTTCCACCCTGGTGCGGCCACTTCACCATTCGGATCCCCCGCGAAGACCTCCGGGAACGCCAAGTGCCAGTGGAAGAACGCGAAGGAATCCGCAAGGCGTTGCACCTCGGTGGTCAGCTTGGGGGTCGCGTTGCTTGCGTCAGCAGCGAGTCGCCGGAACAGATCCTCGGTGATGGCGAAGGCCGCGTCAGTCTTTCGCCACGCGAAAGCGGCACACCATGCGTCCGCGATGAAGTTCGCGTGCCGGAAGGTTTCTGACTGGCGCAGCCCCTCCCAGGCCCGTTCCTTCTTGTGGACCCCCTCGATCGTCTCGTCTACGAGTGCTTCGAGAGCGACCGCGGCGTTGGTTAGGCCCTCGGTCGATGCGACTACCCGAGCGCCGCCAAAGAGGCTCCCCTGGCCAGTACGTTGCGCCCTGTTGTCCCTCTTCAAGGAAGACACGATCTTCCTGTCATCGCCCTCGATGGCCTCGAATGCTTCGTCGGGGATCCCTTTGGCGATGAGCGCCGGGGTTGCGCCGATGAGCGCATTGCCTTGCCGAATCTTCGAGTCGAGGAAGCTCAGCGGCCTTCCGGGCTCCAGTGCCTCCATCCAGAGGCTCACCTTGCAGAGCTCGACGGCCATCTCGTTCATGTCGACGCCGTAGATGCAGTGGCCGATGACATCACGGAGCGCCCGGCGCACGTCGACGGGGCTCGGTTCCTCGTTGCCAGTGCGGATGAAGGCCAGGCGCTTGGCGATCCGATGGGCGGCAGCGATGAGGAAGTGACCCGAGCCGCAGGCCGGGTCCACGACCTTCAGGGCCAGGATGGCCTTCTCCGGGTCGGAGTTCTTGGCGGCCTCATCTAGGACGGGGTCCAGTGCCGAGTCGAGGAGGCAGGTCACCAGGCTGGTCGGCGTGTAGTAGCTGCCGGTGGTCTTCCGCTCATTCCCACTGGCGCTCACGAGCTCAAACAGGGCCTCCTCGACGTTGACCTGCTTCGGTCGCAGCTCCAGGAGGGACTCGTAGATGCCTCCCAGTTCCTCGGCGCCGAGGTTGCGGTAGTCCACGTATCGGCGGACGCCGTTACCCTCTGTGACGGTGAGGGCTCGAATCGCATCGAGGAGATCCCGGTTGGCGATTGA
This sequence comes from Deltaproteobacteria bacterium, assembly GCA_018266075.1. Taxonomy (GTDB): domain Bacteria; phylum Myxococcota; class Myxococcia; order Myxococcales; family SZAS-1; genus SZAS-1. The sequence continues at coordinate 4,280 of JAFEBB010000056.1, forward strand.
GCAGCTTTTGAGCGCCGCGACAGCGTTCTCGGACCACAAGAAGCTTCCGAGGGCGGGCAAGCCAAGATCAGGACAACCCTCATCGCGCCCCAGCTTCTCCATGACGACCCAGAGCGACTGCCACAGGTCGCCGTGCGGAGTGCCACGGACGGTCTTCGCCAGGCTTCGCAGCCGCTGTGCCGAGTAGAAGCGCCGATACCGAGTCTTGGAGTCGGCCGGTGCGTCCGGAGCGAGGAGGATCTCTCGATCTTCCGCCACGAAGAGGAAGATCAGCCGGTACACCAGCCGCAGGAGCTGGCGATAGTAGTCGTCCTTGGAGAGTCCGGTACCTTTCAGCGCTGCCTTGAGCTCCTTGTTGGACGGGTGCGCAATGAAGCCGCGTCCCAGTGTGAGGATCGCCTTCTCGACCCCATCCCTGAGTTGGTCGAGGGCCCGCGTGCCCTGCGCCTGTGCTGCCTTGGACCACTTCTCCAAGTAGCAGTCCTCGGGGCGCTCGGACCGAACACGGGTGGCGTGGCACAGCATCCAAAACAGCACGAAGTCCGGGTAGACCTCGTCTCGGAGCATGGCCTCCAGGTCGAACTCGACGAACGACTGCCTCGTCAAGGCGACGCTGTCGCGCAGGATCCGGAGCTTGAGGCCGTTGGAGACGAACGCCCAGAGGTGCCCCTTGGACCGGTTCAGGAACTCTTGAACCAGACCGTGCGGCGTCATCTTTGGGTGGTCGGGGCCCGCCTGGTGACGCACGTCGAGGTCGCACCGGAACCCGGGCAGGTGAATGGGGGTGTGCTCCCAGCCGTGGGAGATGGCGTAGACCTTCTCCTCGATTACGACGGGCTTCGCCGGCGCCAGCAGGCCGTAGTCGAGCTCCTTGAACAGAGGAAGAAGCCACTTCTCCTGGGTGACCTTCGCGCCCTCATTCCCCTCCGGAACCTTCGCCATCGCTTCGCGGAAGCCTGCCCAGAGGGCGCGAACCTTGTTCCACGAGCGGCTAATGGCCTCGTTTAGCTTCTCGCCGACGAGCGCGTAATCGCCAGGGGCGAGGCCCTCCAGCTCCTTGTCGTTGCCGGCGATGCGCCGGAGGAGGTCTGGGGGAAGAATCGCCCCTTCAATGTTGATCGTGCTGAACCGATCGTTCGTACCCGCGGCCATCTTTATGCCGCTCCGTTCGGAAGGAAGAGGAAGACGCCGAGTAGGTCAGGAGCACCGGCGGCCTGAATGCGGTGGCTGACCCCCTTAGCCTTGGAGGACTCGCGGACACGGCGGTGCGCATCGAGGAGTTCCTTGCCCCGCTCGTCGCCGGTTCGTGCGAGCTGAGGACCGATGACGGCCATCCCCTCAGGATCGAGCACCTTCTCCAGAAAGGCTTTCGCCTTGTCTTCGAAGACGTTTCCACCAGGCTTGGCGAACAAGAGCTTCTCGGCCTCGCCCGGCGGAAGCCATTCGGCGCTCTGCGGTGCGCCACGGAAGCCGAGGAGCAGGCAGTCTTCGGCCAACAGCGGCCACTCCACGTTCCCCTGCTTCGTCAGGATGTGGAACCGGAACCGCGCCAGGAGCAGCGTCGTGCGGCGCTGTACGGCGTCGGTCTGGATGACGCCGCAACGCCTCGCGAGCGGCTGGCCCGCCTGGGCGTCGAGTGCAGTCGTCAGCACGTGGTTGGCCAACCGCTCGACAACCGGATGCGTACGCTGGAGGTAAGCCACTCCCTCCGGAACAGGCAGCTCAAATCTGGCGACAAAGGTCTTCTCTTCGCCGACGGCCTCACGGATTGCGGGTGCAGTCCCCTTGAGATCGACCTTGAGCGTGCCCTCGTTGTCCCCGACGACCGCGTGCGCCGCTCGAAGCGTTTCGGATACGAATCGCTCGACGTCGACGGCTGCGCCGATCGCGCTCTGGATCGCCTGAAGTTCGCGGGCCACCTCGTCCACCTTGATGGGAATCTGGGCGTATACGGTTTGAGACTGCTTGAGCGCCGCTTCCTGCCAGTCCTTGTGCAGGGCGTCGCGCTGAGCCTTGACGACGGCCTCCGGGAAGAGCTCGCCCTGCTCAGTCTTGTCCTGACGCTTGAGAAGTAGGCCCTCGAAGATCGCCTCCATCACCTTGTTCGGGTCGGTTGGCACCGGCACCGAGATACCCAGGTCGTTGCGAATCGACTTGTGCTTCTTGATGAGTACATCGAGGACGATGCCGTCGATGCGGTTGTCCTTGCCGTAGTAGGTGATGACGCGGACCTTGTCCTTAACCTGTCCGTACCGGTCCACTCGGCCCTCGCGTTGCTCGTGGCGGGTCGGATTCCAGGCGAGGTCGTAGTGAACGACCGCGTCGAAGTGCTCCTGGAGGTTGATCCCCTCGCTCAAGCAGTCGGTGGCAACCAGAACGATGGGTCTCTTCTGCTTCTTGTGGGCTGCGAGCTCGGCAATTCGCGCCTCGCGATCCTCAGGCGGAAGTTGCCCCGTCACCGACATCACCTCGACTGACTTGAGCGCCTTTCGGACGTACTCGGCAACGTAGTCGGCGGTGGGGATGAATCGGCAGAAGACGATGGGGCTGAAGCCCTCCTCGATGAGCGGCTTGAGGAGCTGGAGCAGTCCCTGAAGCTTGGAGTCCTTCTTCCCGCCAAGCGCGTCTGCCTCCGCTGCGAGGCCTCGCAGGCGCTTGCTCGTCTCCGTTTCCGTTCCATTGTCCGTGAGCCCGCCAGGCGCGACGTCGATGCCTTCGGCGCTCTCATCACCGGCGGGGTCGAGGACCGTGATCCGGCCGAGCTCGTCGGCTGTCTCGATCGAATCGGTGTCCGCGACCGCCGCCCGGTTGCGAAGAGTCATGGCTGCTGCCGCCGGGCTGCTGGCGAGAGCGCGAAGCAGGCCGAGGGCTGCCCACCATCGGATCCGCTGCCGGTAGGTCTTGTCGTCGGCGTCCTGGACCGTCTCGCGGGCAAACTCCAGCACCTTGTCAAATAGGCGCCGGTAGTCAGGCGTAAGCAAATAGGTCGGATCTTCTTTGGGCGACTCACGCTTCGGAAAAGGCGTCTCCGCGTCCAAGAAGGCTTTGAGATCGCCGCGGCGCCGCTGGACGACGTACTTGGCGAGCTCTCGCTTCCGCTCGTCCGCCTCCTTGGGGCTCGCCGCCTCAGACAGCTTCTCAAATTCCGGCCGTAGCAAACCAAGCAGGGAACGGAACGCGCCCTCCTTGCCGCTGTGGGGAGTCGCGGTGACGAGCACGAGGTGGCGGCTCTCGTCTTTGGCCAGGCCCTTCAGGAGTTGATGCCGCTGATGGCGGCCTGTGTTGGCGCCGCCGTCGAAGGCGCACGAGTGCGCTTCATCGACGATGACCAGCTCAGGGCAGCTCCGCAGGAAGTCATCGCGTCGCCGGTCGCTCTTGATGAAGTCCATCGAAACGACCACGAAGGGGTAATGCTCGAAGAGCGACTCACCCACGTCGAGCGACTTCTCCAGCCTGGAGGCTGTGCTCGCGAGGACCAGCTCCGCCTCGATGTGAAACTTCTGGAGAAGCTCGCGCTGCCACTGCTCGGCCAGCGGCGGCGGACAGAGTACGCAGAGGCGCTTTACCTCGCCGCGATCCAGGAGCTCGCGGGCGATGAGACCCGCCTCCACTGTCTTTCCGATGCCGACGTCGTCTGCGATGAGTAGCCGCACCGGATCGAGCTTGAGCGCCATCAGCAATGGGACGAGCTGATAGGGCCTCGGCTCAACCGCCAACCGGGCGAAGCTGCGAAACGGGCCGGCGCTGGAGCGGAACCCCAACCGGACGGCATCGCGCAGGAGCCGGCATGAGCTGTGATCCCCGAGCTGCTGGATTGATGGCGGGTCGAAGCTCGCCGACTTGACCGCTTCGAGTGGCAGGTACACGCCTGCGATTTCAGCGTCGCTGCCGCCCAAGGGCCGGAGGACGAGAAGGTTCTCGTCGGACTCCGGCAGCACCACCCAATCCCTACCCCTGGCCGTAACCAATGCCCCCGGTGCGTAGTTCATCAATTCGTCTTTCCAAAGATGCGGGGGAACTTCGCCACGACGGCCGCCCAGTCATCGGTGTGAGCGAACCGGATGACCAGCCAGTTGTCGTCCTCCATGGCTTCCTCCGCGGCCTTGTCTCGGGTAGCTCGCTCGGGGAAGTCGTGCGGCGGGCCGTCGACGTACACGACTGCCCGCTCCTCGTCGTAGACGAAGTCCGGACGGGTCTTTGCGGCCTCGAAGAGGCGCTGGCCCGCCGACGGTAGTTTGAGGTTTTGCTTGTCGAGCATTCGGAGCCATCGCTTCTCCAGCTCGGAGTCGGCGAGGTTCATGAGTTGCTTAAGGTGCTCTGCCCTGGAGATTGGCCCGGGCGCGACCTTCACCGTCGCCTTCGCGAACGTAGCAAGTAGATCGCGGAGCAACTTCCGGTCGAGAAGCTCGTGATCGCCCTGATTGGTGTAGCTCATCAGGCAGTCGTAGCAGGCGGCTTCGCAGTCTTCGCGAGCTCCCTCCGCCCGACGCTTGTCCGCACCCGTTTCCGGGTCGAAATGCAGGAGCGTGAGAGCACGCTTCGCCACAGCTCCGATGACGTCGGGGTCCTCGACGAGCCGGCGCAGAACTCCCGCGCCGCCTTCGGACGCCTCGAAGAGGAGAATCTGCCGCCGGTCCTGGAAGGTCGGAAGCGGCTCTGCTGCAAGCTCGTTCTCTTCGAGTTGAAACTCCACCTGAATGGCGTTCTTCAACGCAGCCTGCAGAGAGGCCATTGTGGCATCAGGCAACGCCAACTCCGGCTGGAACAGCAGGCAGTTCCGATGGTCCTCGACATAGGGGATCACGCGCTTCTTTTGGGACGACATCGGATCGTCCTTGTCGTCCTCGTCGAGGTCGTTCTTGCTCCAGTAGCCGCGCTCTTCGTCGAGCCAGAAGCCCAGTTCTTCCTTCCGCTTGCGGCGCTTCCATCCGAGATTGATTCGCCAAATGGTCGCCGCGTGCCCGTACGTCAACGACGCGAGCTTGTTGCCGTCGGCGGCAACCACCTCGGCGGTCTTGGCCCGTACGACATTGTCGCGAGGCTCGAAGCGAACCGCCGTCCGTAGTTCATATCCAAGGCGAAGACGCTCCTCCTCGTCAGAACTGATCTTGTCGCGTCGCTTGGTAGAAACGTTCTGAAGCCGGAAGAGGCTGTCGATTGGCTGCGGTAGGACGGCCTTGCACCTCTCGCAGGTGTCCGGTCCGATCCCCTGGTGAATGGGGTGCAGATAGCCGCACGCGGTGCACTGCTTTGCCGAAACGGTGATGACGCCTCGGTCATCAACCGGGAGAATGACGCGGTTGATGAGATACCGGGAGCCCTCGTGGTAGACGATTGCCCGCGGACCGAACTCCGAGATGGCGAGGAATCGGGGGCGGGATAGATAGTTGTCTTTCGCCCCCTTGAGCGTGCGCATCTGGCGTCCGGGTAAGTATGCCGAGAGCGGCAGCCGAGGGAAGTTGTAACCGGGAAGAAAGCCCTCACTCGCGAAGTACCGGTAGCTGTAGAAGTCCGACTGCGAGATTGAGTCGGCCTCGGTCAGCAACTCGATTTGAGCTTCGGCCTCGCGCCGCAGCCGTTGCGCCTGCTGCTTGTCTTCATAAGACCGGCTGACGTCGTTGATGATCGTGGTCTGGAGGTCTCGCTGGCGCACGGCGGAGGTGTAGAGGGTCCGCCAGCGACCGCAGGCACCATCAAACTGCTCCAGGGTGCGCCGAAGTGCGTCGTCGAGCCAGGTGGCCTCCCACCAATCTGCACTGGAAAGGTCCGACTGTAGCGTGGCGAGGACGTTCTCTGCCCGCTTCCGGGCTCGTTCCTGCGCCAGAGGGTAGCTCAGCGTCTGGCGCACGGAGGCGAGCAGCGGGAGCTCCGGCTTCCCGCTGGCGAGGTCGAGGAGATCCTTCAACGTCGCGCCGAGTGACTGCTCCGTCTCGGCAAGCCAAATGGCATGGATGTGAGACCGGACGAGCTCCTCGTTCCCCAAATCCAATCTGGGCGGCGCGACAGAGCCGGCGACCATGTTGTCCGGGCGCCTAAAGAAGTACTGGTCGTGCTGCGAGTTGGTGGAGCAGTACGCAACGACGAGCGCCGGTTGACCACTTCGTCCTGCGCGTCCACTTCGCTGGGCGTAGTTGGCGGGCGTAGGCGGGACGTTGCGCAGATTGACGACGTTCAGCTCGGAGATGTCGACTCCGAGTTCCATGGTCGGAGAGCAGTAGAGGATCGGCAGCTCACCTTCACGGAACAAGTTCTCTCGCTCTTCCCGCTTGTCCGACGGGACCTGGGCAGTGTGCTCGCGAGCCACAAGGCCGACGGCGTCCAGCGCCGCGGCTTTGTAGAACACAACGAAGAAGTCGTTGCTTCTGGCGCCGTCCCTCGGCGGGGAGGGAACCCGAATCGGATCCAACGCGACTTTGGTGCCGTCGCCAGCGAGCCATCGGAACGCCGAAGCAGGAACTTGATAGCCCGGCACGTCATCCTTGGGCTCGTCCACGCGCTCGACGAGGCCGGCAACACGGAGGGCCTCCAATAGTTGCCGAATGATGTCCTGCCGGTCGTCGAGCTTGAGCTTGCCTTGCGCCCACTCGGGGAACGAGTTGGGGCGGCCGAGAAACTGGCCGAAGCCGCCGCGGGCCGAGAGATAGACGTTGTCGGACCGGTCGTTCGGCTTTCCGCTCCTGGGGTACAGGATGGAGGCACGTTCCATCCGCTCCTGCTCGTCAATGCCCCAAGGCTCCTTCAGCTTTTGGCTGCTCTGTTGACGAATGCGATCGTGGGTGTCTTCGCGCAGGTACTCGACCTTGATGCAGAGTTCCCGCCGCATGTAGTCGAGCAGCACCTTTGCAACCCGTGTCCTCGTGTCAGGCGAGGCCGTCTGGAGTACCGGGTGAACTGGCTCCTTCTTGTTTCCGCCCGGAAGAGGAATCTCCTTCCACACCTCCTCGTCGCGACAGACCTCATTGAGCGAATTGTAGGCAATCTCCAGAAGGCCGCACTGCTCCAGGTTCGGAGACGTGACGCGCCACCCTCGACGCAGGTCTCGATACAGGCGGTAGCCCAGCACGTCCCGAAGTGCCTTTTCGGTGTCGGCCTTCGCCTGGTACTTCACGCCCGGATCGATGGCGTATAGCGAGAGCGGCAAGTCGAGAGCGGCGAAGACCTTCTCTGTGAGCACCTCGTGGGTGATGCCGCCCGGAGACGCGACGCATGCCTTGAACAGAGCCGACCGAAGGAGCCCGACGTCAATGAAGTCGTTGAAGTGGCCCGCCTGTAGAGAGGCGTCTTGGCGGTTGTCGGTGAAGCTCAGGAGCTTCTTTGCCTTCGGTGAGAGCGTCTGGTCGCGCTTCAGATGGCGGATCGCAGACAGGCTGAGAATCGTCGTCGCCGTGCTGCGGCCTTCCGAACCGAGCGCGGTCAGCTTTCCGAACTCGGAGCGCTGTCTGGCGCTGTAGGAGACGCCGCAGGCGAGGCAGAAGCGGAACGTGCCCTCCAGGAAGCTGACCCTGTGGCCGTCCGTCTTGTCTTCCGTAGCCGCGGGGGACACGCGGCAGGGGATGGGCATGTCATTGCGGCGGGTGTCTTTGACGACGACCTTGCCCTTGCGCTCTTCGAGCCAGTCCTCTGGAACTCGCTGAAGCTGAGCGTCGATGGAGTCGGGCCAGGGGTTATCCGTGCTGAGGAAAAGGTATCCTGCCCCGTCCTCCATCTTTTCGAGCAACTCACGCGGCTCGAATGACACCTGGCCAGTTGCCGCGTCGTAGTTCTTTTGGACGACGTAGTACTCTTGGCCGCACTCACGACAGAACGCGAGGGGCAGAAGCCGCCGGCTGCGGTCCCCAGGGACGAACTTTTGAACCTGAAAGGTGATGTGTCTTCGGTCCTCTGGCTCCACAGTGGCGTAGACGGTGTCTCCCTTGCTGATGAACTGGTGCAGACGGAACGCGAAGATCGGGAAGCCCGTCTCTGGGTTCTGCACTCGGTAGCCTGCGAGCAGTGTGTCCTGGATGGCCGACACACATGTCTCGATGGGCGCCCCCGTCAGCTTGCTCACTTCGACCGCTGCCCCGTCTGCACCGCCGATGCGCCTTGGGGGACTACGAATCAGGCGTTTGCCCTCGTCCGCGGGCCGAACGCCAAACGTGCTCTCGATCCAGCTCGCCAGCGGGTCTTCAACGAATGCGGTTGCCGAATCGGGCGGCCGCGCTTTCGTGTCGTTGACGCGCTTGGTGAGTGCCGCCTTGGCAGAACCCGCCGCGAAGTCCAGCGCCGGGGTTGCCCTCTTCAAGGTCTCGCCGATGACCGACTCGGGCTTGACGGTGGTGCCGAAAAGCTGGGTCGCCACCCTGGCCACCTCGGCTCGCTGCTGGGTCTGCGTACCTTTGCTGGAAAGGGTGGCGGACGTTCCCACGCAGAGAAGGTTTTCGGCTCCGAGACGGTCTCGCACGCGCCGCATGAGCAGGGCGACGTCGGCGCCCTGACGGCCTCGGTACGTGTGGAGCTCGTCGAACACAAGGAACCGGAGTCCCTTGGCCTTATCAATGAGGTTCCGCTCTGCCGGGCGCGTGAGGATCAGCTCCAGCATCACGTAGTTCGTGAGCAGGATGTCCGGCGGATTGGCGATGATGCGCTTCTTTTGCTCGTCGCTCTCCTGGCCCGTGTATCGCTCGAAGGTGACGGGGCCGAGACCTTCCGGGAAGCCGTCCTTGAGGAACTTGGTCAGCTCCTTGAACTGAGAGTTGGCCAGCGCGTTCATCGGGTAGACGACGATCGCCTGTATGCCGCGGCCACTCCCACGCTGAAGCACGTGGTCGACGATGGGAACGATGTACGAGAGGCTCTTGCCCGAGCCTGTGCCAGTAGTCAGAACGTAGTTCTCGCCCTGCTTGGCCCGAAGGATTGCGTCGGCTTGATGTCGATGCAGGCGGAGGCGCTTCCCTCGGGGATCCGAATCGGACTTGTCCTTTCGGAAGACATCGTCGCAGCCCTTGTGGAGGACGCCCCTGGCGACCAGCTCGTCGACGTACTCGCCTGGCTCGAAGGAGGGGTTCAGCTGGATCAGCGGTTCGGGCCAGAGCAGCCCACCGCTGAGCTCCGCGTTGACCGCGGTGGAGATGCGGGGATCCAGCACCCGAATGAAGCTGCGGACGTAGTCCGAGTAGTCGTCGACGATCCGGCGCCGAAGCTCAAAAACGTCCATGTCATGCGCTCGCTTGATGGGCGGACGCACGCCTGTCCGCTCTCCCAGCAGCCGTGTTCCGGTTTTCCGGCGTTCAGCAGTCTACCTTCTAAGGACTCGGTCAGTGACTCTGAATTCTGACGAAGCGAACCCGGCGTCATCAAAGGAGAAACAGGGGCTTCGCGAGCAGCAGACGAGTGTTCAGATCGCAGTGCTTGGGCGCCCCTGAGGGTGGTCCAGCCGCTTTCTCGCGCACGCCAGGGCTTGGTCCGGCCCGATTCGCGTCAGCCCCGCACTTCGACGGCCCAAAGACCTTCGGCGAAGCAATTTGTTGCCCTCCGTGGGCACAAGAACCGGGAGCGTGACTTCGCTCCGCGCCGTGGCCCTTGCCCGGCGCCCTTACCCAGAAGCGTCGGGCGGGAGGTTCTTATGTCGATGGAGAAGCTGAAGTCGGCGCTTGCCGCTGGTGGCGAGCACCTCGGAGACCTGTGCTGGTGGACGCTCACAGACGCCACCGTGGACCGCAACACGCTGGAGGAGAACTGGCTCGACTCGGGTCTGCCCGCCGAGTTCCTCCCCGAGCCGCCCACCGCCGAGCGGGCATTGAAGACGGCCACTCGCGAGGCGCTCATCGGCCAGTCGGAGCGGCTCATTCGGCTCGGGCTGGAGAGCGAGGCTGAGATCATCTACGCCGTGGTCCGCGAGCACCGGCACCCTGACGGCTCAGTGTCATTCACGCAGGAGGCCCGCATCACGCTGGACCGACTCACCAAGTCGTTCAGCTCGGATGCGCCAAGCCACGACTTGGTTCTGGCCACGAAGGCGGCGTTCGAGCGGCTGCTCTACACGCACACCACTGATGAGGTTCGCCGGGCCGTCGTCCGCGCTCTCCACGCCTTCGCAGCAATCACCCTTCGCGACCACGGCGGGGTTTACTGGATTCCCCGAACGTTCTCAGCCCAGGTGCGCCAGCTCCAGACGGCAGTGGAGAAGCTGGGCTCGTCGAGGTTCTACCTGGTGCCCGTCCACGACTCGGGCGACACCAACCGATCTCTGGGCGAGGCCGCGCAGGGTGCCCTCGAAGAGGAGCTGGCCGGGCTGGAGAAGGAGATCGAGTCGTTCCTGAGCGCCCCCCCGGAGCGGGCCTCGACGCTGGTCCGCCGCTTCGACGCCTTCGAGGAACTGCGTGCGCGCGCGCAGCTCTACCGCGACATCCTCAAAGTGCGCGTTGATGACCTCGACGGCCGACTCGACGAACTGGGCGCCGCCGTAGAGAAGCTTCTGGTGGCCAAGACAGCAGCATAGCAGAGTGCCTCGCTTGTCGAGCGGACAAGTGAGAACCCGAGCCGATCCTCTCTGATCGGACTCATGTAGACGGCGTGAAGAAGACCCGGCCAAGAGTTCAATGGCAAAGTCACCTCGTCGGATCGACGCGCTCGTAGCTCGCCGCTACAATCGATTCGTACTTGTCGTGCACCAGCTGCTTCTGGCTTTCGCTCGCGCGGATCAAGAGCGCCTGCGAATACCCGGCTGAAGGACCATCGACAGGCCAAGACTGGAATGCGAGTTCCTTGATGCCCTTCCTCTTCAGCCAATCGCGGAGGGCGGCGAACTCTCGATCCCTGAGGGTCGGGTCTCCCTCGTAAGGATTGTTGTTGTAGATCGCAACGAGTTGTTCGTCGGGGTCAAGTGTGTAGATTCCCCGGCGAGAATCGAACAGGTTCTCGAAGGCATCTTGAGCCACAAGACCACCAAGCAATGAGTTGGTTTCGCGCTCGGAGAGCTTGCTGTCTTTGAGCTTCACCAACGACTCCGTATTCGCGGTCATTTTGTATCTCCGTTTGTGTTCGCGTGCCGTTGACGGCTTGAGGTTCTGCACGCCTGGGGAGATCTTCAATCCGAGCACTGCGGCCAGTCTGTCGAGGGTCTTCAACGTAAGACCGGCCTTGCCAGACATGAATCGACTCAGGGCCGATTCAGCGACACCAACCTCCCGGGCGATCTGGTAGCGGCTGGTGCCGCTCCCCAAGATCGCTTGCCGAATCGCATCCGAGAACGGACTGGCAGGCTTCTCCATGGTGAGAGCAAGACTACTTGCCAACGCGCAAGGATGTAAACAGGATACTTGCTGCCAAGCAAGTATTCGTTTGTCTTCGACATAAGAGCCTGGCGGGGAAACCTGCCGCCGTCCGGCCATTCCGGCTCGCGGCCCATCGAGCGTTCTGCTCGACGGAGATCCCATGCACCCCATGTTGAACAAGCTCCGCACGGAGCTCGATTCGTTGTTCCCCGAGCGCCGCCACGTCATCGACGGCGCGCTCGCCGCGGTCCTGGTCGGCGAGCACGTCCTCTTCCTCGGTCCGCCGGGGACCGCCAAGAGCGCCCTGGTGCGGACCATCGCCACGGCCTTCCGTGGCACCTACTTCGAGCGCTTGCTCACGAAGTTCTCGACGCCTGAGGAGCTCTACGGCCCCATCTCGCTGAGGGCGCTGGAGCAGGAGCGCTTCACCCGGGTGACCACGAGCAAGCTGCCCGACGTGCAATTCGCGTTCATCGACGAGGTGTTCAAAGCAAGCTCGGCCATCCTCAACACGCTGCTGACTTTGATGAACGAGCGCGTCTTCCACAACGATGGCCAGCCCGTGCAGGTGCCGCTGGTGTCGATGTTCGGCGCGTCGAATGAGCTCCCCGAGGGCAAAGAGCTGGAGGCGCTCTTCGACCGCTTCATGCTGCGCTTCGAGACGGGCTACTTGGTTCGGACCAACTCGCTGCGCTCGGTGCTCACCTCGCCCGAGCCGATGGTGACGGCCAAGCTGAGCATGGCCGATCTGAAGAAGGCCCAAACCGAGGTGGCCAAGATCGTCATCACCGACGCCACCGTAGATGCACTCATCGCTATCCGCGAGTCGTTGCGAACCGAGGGCATCGTGGCCTCGGACCGGCGCTGGAAGAAGTCGCTCGGGCTGGTGAAGGCCGCCGCCTACCTGGCCGACGAGTCTGAGACCACTCCCGAGGACCTCGTCATCCTTGTGGACGCGCTCTGGCGCGAACCCAAGGAACGCAACAAGGTGGCCCGTATGTTGGGGCAGGTCGCTGATCCTGTGGGTGCCCAGGCCGCCGAGATCCTCGACGCCGCCCGCGAGACTTCGACCAAGGTCCAGCAGCTCGCTAACGCCGACCGCAAGACGTACATCGCCCAGGCCGCACAGTCGCTGGAGCAGTTCAAGGAGCAGGAGAAGAGGCTCGTCCACCTGTCCAAGGGCGCTGGCAAGCGGGCCAAGGTGGTGATCGACGACGCGAAGTCGGAGATCACCTCGCTGCACGCCGAGCTGGCCCGAGCGGTGAGCACGGGCCTCGGGCTCGGGATGCGGCAGGTGAAGTGATGGACCGCATCATCTACGACGTGCCCCGGTGGTCCCTGTACCTCCATCGGGATGCTCGCGGCCTGCCGTCGGCTCTCACGAGTGACGCTCCGCTGCGCCAGCTTGAAGACGAGCTCTTCGAGCGTTTGTACGCGGGCGAGGCGGAGTCACTGGCCGAGAACAAGCAGCACAAGCAGCTCGGCCCTTGGGCTCGCGACCTCCACGCAGCCTGCGGTGCCCATCCCGACTTCGCCCGGCTCCAGAAAGAGGTCTGCGGCGACTCGTTCATGGCTGGTCTGGCCGTAGAGAAGATTCTGGAGCAGCTCAAGCCCGATCAGCCGCAGAACGTCCGGCGCCAGGTGGGCCACGGGTGCAGCGCTGCGGCGCGTGCTATCGACGGGGCTCGTGAGGCGCTGGAAGGCGTCGCTGGCGTCGGATGCGTCGGTTGGGGCAACTCGGTTGGTACGAACCAGCCGGGCAAGCCCCGGGCGGTGCTCCAGCGGCTCCACGCTGACCCGAGGCTGAGGCGGGTGGCGGCGATGGCCGGGCGGTTCAAGCGAATCGCTGCTGGGCGCCTGCGGCAGAAGGTGAAGCACGCTGTGGGCGAGGTCGCCGACATCGAGCGTGGCGATGCCTTGGAGCGCCTGCTCCCGTCGGATCTCGCCAGGTTCGTGCAGCCCAAGCTCAGGCTGGTCTTCCTACGCGACCTGCACGAGCGGTCGGCAATGCAGTACGCAATGCGGGGACAGGATCACGTCGGCAAGGGTCCACTGGTGGTCTGCCTCGACAAGAGCGGCTCGATGGACGGTCCCCGGGATGAGTGGGCGTCGGCCGTGGCGCTCGCGCTCTTGGACCTCGCCCACCGAGAGCGACGGCCGTTCGGGCTGCTCACCTTCGATGCTGGCGTGCGCACGAAGGACCTGGGGCAGGTTGGCCAGTCGCTGCCTTTCGATTCGCTGTTCCAGCAGTGCCATGGCGGCACGGACCTGAGTGGCGTCGTCGCTGCCGCACTTGACGTGATCCGCTTCGAGCAAGAGTCGCTGAAGAAGAGCGACATCGTGCTCATCACCGACGGCCAGTCGGACGCGAGCAAGTCGGCCTCGCTCCACGACCAAGCCAAGGTGCTCAACGTGGCCATCCTGGGAATGTCCATCGGGATGCCGGCGGAGCAGCTTCAACCGTGGTGTGACGAGGTGGTGGAGATTCGCGACCTCGATGCACTGCCGTTCGAGGCCACTGACCAGCTGGCCGGCGACTGAGGTTTCCTCGGCGCCGCGCTCCTCCGAGTTCATCAACCCTTGGAGGCCTCCGAGAAGGAGGAGCGTCGTCATGCTTGGAGTGGTGATCGCTGTCGTGACCCACCCGCTCACGCGCAGAGCTGCGGCAGCCGCACTTGCGGTTGTCGTGGCCGAGCTCGCGGGCAGCACCAAGTCCCTACCGCCGAAGCGGCGCTGAGGAACGGCGGCATCCGGCGCTCGTGCCGGGCCGGGTGACCGCCGATTTGTTGAAGTTGCAGTTCAACCCGTCGAGGCCCTCGCACTCAATCCGAGCACGAGGGCTTCGTCGTTTCTGGGCACGAACGTGCCTGAGGAGAAGCAAATGGATGACCGCAAGAAGTTGTACGCCCTGCTCTCGGCACCGTTTCCGCCCGAGGCCATTGAGCGCACACAGGGCAGCGTCACCGGCAAGGGCTACGACACGGCTGGCGTGCGCGCGCAGTACCTCATCAACCGCCTCAACGAGGTGCTCGGGGTCGGGTGCTTCCGCATCCACCGCACGGTCAGCGTGAAGCAGAGCACCTCGCCCAAGGGCCGGACCATCTACGAGGCCATCGTCGACATGACCTTGGAGATCGGTTGCTGGGAGAACGGCCAGTTCGTCGTCATCGGCGAGGCGCTGGCGGATGGCGGCCACACCGCGTTCATCGAGTGCGACGCCAAGAAAGGCGCGACGACCAACGCGCTCAAACGGGCATGCGCCCAGTTCGGTATCGGAAAGGCTGCGTGGGAGGGCACCCTCGACGACGACAACGCGCCACTGGATGACCGCAGCGATCCGACGCATGCGACGCACCCGGCGCCGCCGGTCCAGCATCCGGCTGCTGCGCCGCCAATGCCGACGCGTGCGTCGAATGCGTCCGGAGGTCGCAATCGGCTCACCAGCAAGCAGCTCGGGGCCATCTTCGCGGCGGCGCGGAAGCTCGGGTTCGAGCAGGCCGCGCTGCGCGCCCAAGTGAAGTTGCTCTACGGCGCCATGCCGGAGTTCTTGACCAGCCAGCAGGCGTCGGAGCTCATCACCTCGCTCAACAGCGGCGCCATCAAACCGAACGGCCACGATCACTCCGCCGAGAAGGCGGGCTGAGCCATGGCCATCGAGTCCATCTCCAGAGCCACGCTGGCCGTCAGCGTGAGCCAGGTGAAGGCTTACCTGCTCTGCCCCAGGCGCTATGAGCTCAAGTACGTTCGCGGTGAGCAGCCGGCCTTCGTCCCGGTGCCGCTCGCGTTCGGCTCGGCGTTTCACGAGGCTCTGGCCCTCTTCTACGGTCGGCAGATGACGCATCCGACGCCACCCTGCGTCGAGGAGCTGATCGAGGTCTTCGCGACGGCGTGGTCCAAGTTCGAGGATGGTGACCTCCCCCTCGGTGGCGAAGAGGACGACGTCGTCGCGGAAGACCATCTCGACAAAGGGGCGGCCATGCTTCGTGCCTTCCACGCCCACGCGGCAGCCCAACCACCCGAGAAGGTCATCGCCGTAGAGCTGCCGTTCTCGGTGTCGCTCCACGCCCCAGCCACCGGTGTCGTGCTGGAGGAGAAGCTCAACGGGGTCATTGACCTGGTGACCGAGAGCGACAGCAGGAAGGTCATCGTCGAGCACAAGAGCGCGGCCAAGAGGTGGACCCTCGACCAGCTCCGGTACGACCACCAGGTCACCGGCTACCAGCTCGCCGCTCGGGAGCTCGGCATGGGCGAGGTCGAGCTTAGGATACAGATCGTGACGAAGACGAAGACGCCTGCTGTGCAGGTCGAGCACCTGCGTCGTGACGAGCAGGATGAGGCGGACTTCATGGCCACGGTGGTGGGAGTGCTCAAGGCCATCGACGCTGGGGTGTCGTATCCAGTCCGAGGGTGGCAGTGCCGGAGCTGCCCCTACGCCCACGTCTGCATGTCGAGGGCGCCGTGAAAGGAATCGGATCGGACCAGCTCATCGCCGAGCTGGACACTCTCGCGTCGCTGGCGGCGGGTGCGGCCCTGCTGGCCGAGCGGACCGAAGTAGATGTCGAAGTACGTCAGCAGGCGCAGCCCGCCATCCGGAAGATGATTGAACTCATCGCCAAGCGGCTCAACGAGCTGGCCCGTCGCATCGACGACGCCAGAACGTAGCCGCGGCGTCGGTCCCTTGACCGGCGCCTTTAGCCCTCTGGCTGGGCTACTTCCCCTGCTGCTGGCGAATCTCACGCAGGATGCGAACTGCCGCGCGCTGCCAGGCCGGGCTCATACCATCGACCAGCTTCGCGGCCTCGCGCCCGAGCGAGGTCGG
The DNA here is from genome assembly GCA_018266075.1 of Deltaproteobacteria bacterium. Classification (GTDB taxonomy): domain Bacteria; phylum Myxococcota; class Myxococcia; order Myxococcales; family SZAS-1; genus SZAS-1. The sequence continues at coordinate 20,354 of JAFEBB010000056.1, forward strand.
CTTGGGCTCCCCGGCATCAACGAGCACGCCAGGCTGAATGCCGAGGGCCTCGGCGAGTCGCACGAGGCTATCGAGCGACAAGCCGCGGCGGCCCGCCTCGATTGCGCGGATGGTGGGCTCTTCGAGGTCAAGGCGTCCGGCGAGCTCGGCCTGGGTGAGCTCCAGCCGCACACGAGCCTCCCTCACTCGACGTCCGATCTCTTTCCGTAGCGATTTCGCCGTGACCATTGGTCACGGATGGTCGACGCGACCCTTGCGTGCCGGCGAGGCGTAGTAGTCTCGCTGCGACCGCAACTCTTAGTTACGTGGAGGGATGGGCAATGGATGAGACGAGGCTGTCGCTGACTCCGCAGATGCAGGCTCAGCTCAACCGCTTGAAGGACATCGCCGTGGAGGCTGGCCGCCGCCGATTCGTGTTCCTACTGGTCGGGCGCACGGGCGTCGGGAAGTCCAGCACTGTCAATACGCTGATGGGGCAGGAAGTGGCGCCCGTGGGCCACTTCGAGCCGACCACGATGTCGGTCGAGCGATTCAAATCTGTGCTGCACGGCATCAACTACGCAGTGGTCGACACGCCAGGGCTCTGCGACGACCTGCCCGAGGCCGGCAATGATGACCGCTATCTCGACGAGATCCGCGATGAGGTCTCGAAGCTCGACTGCCTCTGGTACGTGACGAGGCTCGACGAAACTCGGATCACGGGCGACGAGAAGCGGGGCATCAAGCTGATCACCCAGGCACTCGGCAAGGAAGTCTGGAAGCGCGCAATCATCGTCTTCACCTATGCCGGCAACGTGAAGGCAGCCGAGTACGAGACCCGGCTCGCCGAGCGCGCTCGCCTGGTGCGCGAGGAGATCGGCAAGGCGACCGAGCACGCGATTCGATCGATTCCTCACGTCGCCGTGGACAACACCTCCCCGACGACTCCCGATGGAAAGCCCTGGCTTGGAAACCTCTACGTCCAGGTGCTCAAGCGCCTGAACAAGGCGGGAGCGCTCCCTTTTCTACTCGCCACCGCCGAAGACATCCGGCCCAAAGAAGGTAGGGCTGCACGCATCCAGCTCTCGGCCGAGCAGAAGGCCGAGGTCAAGGAAGAGACCCGCGGGTACATCACTGAGCTGGTGACTGTCGGAGCTGGTGTGGGGTTCGAGATCGGCGGCCCGCTGGGCGCCGCAGTCGGTGGAGCCCTGGGCGCGCTCATTGGGTGGCTCTTCGAGTGAATGTCGTCCGCCACGCGAGGGCGGGCAGCCGCGAGACGACCCGCGGCAAGAAGGCTTGGTGGAACGGCATAAGCGCGTGAGGACCAGCCCGTTCGGCTCGGTCCCCACGTCCAGCGGTTGCTGATCGACCGCCAATCAGGAGGCAAACATGAGCACACCAACACCGACTCCCGAGGCGGGCAACGGGGCGTCGGAAGCAATGAAGGTCTGCCCCTACTGCGCAGAGAAGATCCGGGCCGCAGCCATCAAGTGCAAGCACTGCGGCGAGCGCCTTGACGGACCCCTCCCGAAGGTCCCGAGCACGTTGGTATCGCGAATCATCGGGCGCGAGCGGTGCTTCTCGACCGGAGCGGTGGCCGGCTTCTGGTTCGCCGCCATGCCGTTCCTGGTCTGGCTCTTCGTGGACGCTCTTCTCGGGCCCGCGAACGCCATGACTGGCCGCGATGACATCACAAGCCAGATCATGCTCCGTTCGATCGGAGCATCGGCGATCTTCTCCGCCATCGTGATCATCCCCGGCGCCTTTGTGTTCGAGGCTCTTGTGCCGTGGACCAGCAAGAGACGGCTGGTTTGGCCGTGGGTTGCCGTGTTCGCCCTCGCGTACCACTTCGCGGTGTCCCTGGCGGCGCGCTATGTGCTGGTGTCGCTCGTGCACCTCAAGGCGCCTTCGGAGGGCTTCTTGCTCGCCGTCCCGAGCGCAGCGGGCATGCTGGCAGGGTGCGTGGTCGCCGCCTTCCTGAGCCCGGCGAGTACAAGTTCGACGTCGTGGTCGACTGTCGTGCCCGAAGGCAAAGGCATCCCGTTCGGATGGCGAATCGTCGTACCTGTGGCCGCGGTGCACGCGTTGATCTTCGGCCTCATCGGGTGGGCTCCAAATGAGGAAGGAGTCGCTAAGGTGAGCTTGGCTGCGGAAGACGCCTCTCGGGCGGTCCAGTTCCTATCCAATCGGTCCGACCTAGTTGCAGTCGTCACAACCTCCGACAAGGGCATCAAGATCGAAGTGGTTGGTGAAGGCGAGGCCCAAGAGATTCAGAAGCGGCTGGAACACGAACGACAGGTGCTAGACGGGCCGACAGGCAGCCTCGACAGCTTTGCCATTGAACGTACGGTATTGCGTGCCTCCCGCGACCCAAGCCTCACGACAAGCATCATCGACGCTGGCCATGTACGTGAACTCGAAAGGGCAAGAGATGAACTGACCCATCTCGCAGAAGAGGGCGAGCACGACCTTGTCATCTTCCATGTGATCGAGTTGGGAGTCCCCGTCGTGTTCATTCTGTGGGGTGTCGTCGCGTTCTTCGTGGGCTCGCGGCGACCGAGCCGGAGCCTCGGAACGTCAATCCTCGGAGTCATCGGCGCCGCCACGTGCGCCGGATGGTTCATCTTCAGCGATTCTCTGCATCCACGTGAACTTGTGGGTATCGCGGTCGGCATCGCGTGCGTCTTGCTCTTGAGCCTTCGCGGCTTTCTCCTGGCACGCCGGCACGGGGGCGACGATGGCAACGTCGCGGCAACAGGATGAGCACCGGCTTGGTCAAGGGTCCGTTGAGAGCGGTCACGAGGCAGATGACCTTCGGCGTCGCATCCATCGCTGGTGGCTTCTCGCACTCTTGATCACAGTGCCCATCGTCGCGTTCGAGTGGATCATTTCCCGGCTCTCACGCGGACAGAGAAGAGTGGATTGGGACGCCTCATTTCGATTCGTGCGTACAGAGTTCGCGCACGGGGCCCGAGATAGTCTTGTTCGAGAGGGTCACGCTGTGAGGGTCGTCGACGCCGCCCTCGAAGCCGCACTACCCACGGCAGACCGAGACATGACCGACATCGAGATCATCGACTTGGGCGTGCGCCGTGGCCGCGGATGAGGGGGCGCACTTGCTGATTGGAGCGCCTGGCTTGGTCCCAGGCGAGGTGCAGCGCTGATCCTCCCGGGATCGGCATTGCACCTTTCTTTAGGACTGCTGGGGCGGCAAGCACGGAGGCGTCTTCGGAAACCTCCTGGACCGTTCCCTCTTCACACTGGGTCCCCAAAACTTTCGAGCGACGCCTAGCCCCCAGGGGGCCACTCCCGAAGGGGGGCCCTTTGTCCGAGAGGTCCCACGCCAGTTTGGAAACTGCCCAGCCCTCGGAACCCCCTCGTGCGAGGCCCAAGACTCACCACCCACTGGGGCCCTGTGCCCGGGGAGGCCAGTCGTCCTCCATACCCCTTCCAATAGGCACCCAACGGCCGCTTGACGGCGCCAAACACCGTGCGAAACGAACCCACTTCTCCACTCGCGACGTAGCCGCTCTTGGCTCCAGAATGTCACCAGTTCTTCGCCTAGATCAGACGCGCAGTTGGCCTACATTCGCGCCCGAGCGTGGAGCCACAGTCACGCATTGCTGGTGATGGCGCTCGTCCTTTCCAGTGGCTCCACGCTCGCTTCGGAAGGAGCACCATGACCGCAGTCGACGGAGAAGTGGTGACTCTCCTTCGTGCCATCGTCGAACGGTTGGATGTTCTTCTTGAGCGAGCCGGACCCGCGCGGAACCGACAGCGCACTACTCTCCCCGGACTGCTGACCGTCGAGGAGCTCGCTGAGACGCTCCGCGTTTCCCGGGCAGCAGCCTACAAGCTCATTGAGCGGCAACAAGTGCCAGGTATCGTCCGTCGAGGCAGGCGCGTGCTGATCAGTTCCAAGGCTCTTTCGGCGTGGTTGCAGCCGACACCGGCGCGGCGCCCAGAGATCGGGCGGTAGAACCAACTCACCCGCAGTGCATCCTGTCCAATCAGCTTTGTCGCGAGCGCTGATCGCGCGCTCGCCTGTCGATGACGTCTTCGCGAAGGCGCTCTTCAACCCCCTCCAAGAACGCCACGACCACTTCTTCATCTTCCTGGTCGTTGCCCCAACCCTGGCGCTCCAAACACTCCAGCGGCCACATTCGAGTCCAGAGGGGACTGAGATCCCCAAACTGCCAAGCATGGTCGCGCGCGAGCCCGCCCACGCCGTCCACGAGCAGCGAGGCATCGAGATCTTGGAGTGGCTTGCGGATCAATTGATCGATGGGGTCGAGGGCGTCAGCGAGCACAATCGGCCAGTCGATGAGGTCATAGTCCTTCTCGTGCCCGCCGGTGACCGGGTACATCAATCTGAGGCACGTGAGCTCACTGTAGAGGAATGGCTGAAGCCACCGCTTCGCCAGGAAGAGGCGCGTGACGTCACCGGGGCGTTTCAAAGCGCCCTCAACTGCTCGATGCGCCTCCTCCGCACACTCGAACAGGAAGTCGCGTGGCATCTCCTCGATGATGTACGAGCTCTCGAACCTCTCGCCCATTCGAGCCGACGCGATACGCGCCAGTTGATCGGTGATGATCTCGTTGAGATTGATCCTGGCGTAGGCAGGTGACTCGGTGAACTGAAGCCGGAACGACGGCACAATTTCCTGGACCACCTTCAGGTTCTCTCTCTTGGCCCCGCGATTGGCGACCACGTGGAACAGCTCGTGCGCGAGGACGCACACCTCGATGTCACTTGCGAACGCTTCTGGCCCGAGCCGGACCTCGTCTCGACTGGCCATGCCCAACTCGGGCAGCGCCTCGTCGTAGTAGATCGCTGGGAATGGCTGCAGCCGCTGAGCGAAGAAGCCCCGAATGCGCTCGCTCCGGCCCCAGAAGTCCTCATCTTCTTCCGTCAAGAGGCGTCGCTCTTCGACACTACCCACACGGTGTGTTCCCATTGCGTTACCCCACCCGCTTGGCCACCCAGCGTTCGTGAGTCGCCTGATACGATTTCGGCGCCGCCGGGTGCGCGAGTGGAAACCAGACCGCAGCCTTCCCATTGATCCGGATCGAATGCGCTGCACCGTAAAGGTCAGTACGAGGGCTCAACTTGGACGGTGCCGAGGAACTGGTGGATGGAATGAGTTCGCGGAAGACGCGCAGCGCGGCGTTGCCGAGTGTGACGACAACGTCCGGCGTTGTCGCCACGAGCTCCGCACGCAAACGCTCGCGGTGCCCCTTCAACGCCTCGACGACGATCTCGTTCTCCGAGGGATGAGGTTCGAGAGCGGCCTCCGGAATGTGAAGACGCGCGGCGAAAGGGAGATATGTGTCGCCGATGCGCTTCTCCACGCCCGTGCTCGCCCGGTAGGTATTGAGGCAGTCTGTGATGCAGGCCTCGTTGCGTGTAACGCCAAGCGGACGGAGCACGTTCGCCTCGACCCACGCCCCAGACGAGCCATTCAGGCGTCCAGATGCTGAGATGCGGCCCCAGCCCTTCTCGTCGAACGAAACCTTCTTCTTCCACTCTGCGATGGCCTCTTCCTCGCCGGCTCCAGCCCAGAATGGTTCGGGCTCATTGTCCACGGCGAGCGCCTGGATACGCGCTCCTCCATCAGCCGGTTGCCATGACACATGTAGCGCGGACGGGTAAGCGCCGAGGACGTACGCCTTGGACCGCGTCGTTCTCGAAGGAGGCCTCGGCAGGACTGGTGCACCAAATGGGAATCGCCAGCCGGTCATGTGCCCTCCCACTCGAAGTTGTCTAGGCGGCCGGGGCTTCACCGGAGCCATTCGGACATTACCGAATGACTCGCAGCGTGACCTCGGCATCGCGCGCGCGGAGCAACGTGGGCGCCTTCGTCCTCGGGCTGCGCACGACCTTGCCCGCAAGCGCGAGCGTCTCCAGTTCGCGCTGCATCGACTCCTGGATTCCGCGCCGGTAGCGGCCGAGCTTCTTGAGCTCCTCGTCGTTGGGCAGCACCGTCTTGAGCAGTTCCTTCCGCTTTCGTTCCAGCTTGCGATGGACGCGGTCCGCACGTGCCGCGAGCGCCTTCCGCATCGAGCTCGCTGCGGTAGCGAACGTGCGCACGGGCTCGAACACCTGCGGCGCCCGACCCCCGGTCGCTGCTACCGCATCGAGAGTGCGCGCAAGATCCACCCGCTCTTGTTCGACATCGAGATTTTCGGGCAGCCGCTCGGTGAGCTTGAGTGCCTCGGTGGTGCCCACGACCAAAGCGTCAGGCGCGAAGCCTTCCGGCCGCGATAGGGCGCCCGACTGAACCAGGATCATGAGTCCATCGATCGCGCGAAGGCAGAGATGGACGACGGAGAGCGCCTTGGATTCCGGAAGCGAGCGCAGCTCCGCATCTGCGGCGTCCTCGATCATCTTGCTCTCTGCGCGAGTGGCTCTCTCGAACTGCAGAGAGATATGCGCGAGACGATTCGCGGCCTGGAGTTCGACGATCTCTCGTGGACGAACGGCTGCAATCCAACTCGCGAGATGCTCGGCGTAGGTGTCGAGTTCTTCGCCGGGCAAGAGCACCGGTTTTCGTGCCGTGAGTCCGTGCCTCACGGAGTTCAGGCTGCTGGCAAGCTTGCCAAGCTCGGTCTTGGGACCACCAAGGGGTCGCCGGGGATGGTTCGCCATCGTCGTAACCGGAGGTCAATGTCGTTGGGCTGCTGCTCAATGATCAGATCGGGATTCGGCGTGTGGGAAGGGCGACTACGATGAATCAGTCGCCACCTTCCCAGTGACGGCGCCGTCACTCAATGGGACGCTGCGCGAACGGCGGCACAGGGCCGGTCCACCGAGTGGACTTGTTCGAGGTGGACGGGTCGGCATTTCCAATCGGTGCTGCTGAGGGCTGCTGCGCCCACGGAGGGATCGGACCGGTGTAGCCAGTCTCGGTAGTCGTCTGCGGCCGCAGTTGGCGCGGTTCCGGCAACGAGAGCACGGGCTCAGCGGATGGCGCCGCGAGGGCACCGTGGCTGGCGGTCTCGGACTGATTCGGAGAGGAGGGCTGGTCGGGCGGGGGCCTGGTCCAGGGAGGCATCAGGTGGGCTGGGAAACGCGACCGCGAAGACGTGTCGGCGATGTCGGGCGGCGTCGCCCCGTACGCGGGTTCGAGCCGGTCCACTCCATCGGGCTCGACAGGCTGTGCGACGGGATCCGACGAGTTCGGAGGCGCGGACGCGGGTTCCGGGAGGACTGGCGGCAACTTGAAGACGATCGGCCCAATGGGCATTTGATTCCTCGCGCGTCGAGCGCGATCCGCGAGAACGCTGATCGCGCTCGATGCGCTCCAGATCACGTCGGAGACCTCGGACACGCTGGCCCGGTCTGCCGTGCTGACGGTGCTGGGCGCGACGACTTCGATGGCATCAACGAGGCGGCGAGAATCGTTGACTGCCGCGACAAGGGTGTCCGTGACTCTTCTGATCTCGGTACTGGACGGCATGAGTCGAGCAGCCGGCGGAAAGATCGTGTCGGTCGAGTCAGACTCCTGAGCAGGCGTGGAGCCGGAGGCGCCCGCATCACGGTTCCCTTCTTGCTTGTTCGGGGCGATGCAGTCAGTCGACCTGAGTGCTTTCCTGAGGTCCCGTTGCGAGAGCTCGTTGTAGACCACGAGTTTCACCCACTCCACGAACGTCAGTCCCGCCACCGTCTTCGCCGGGTCGTTATCGGTACCGTTGCGTGCAAACACAGCCGCGATCTCGTCGAAGTGCGTCCACGTGATTGCGAAGCCGCCCATGGACCTCAACCGCTTTGCCTCGGCGAACTCCTCGGGCGACAGGTGGCGGGCGACACGTGCACGGCGGTACAGCTTGTCGGACCCTCTCATGCCGATTCGCTTCGCGAGATCCTTGACAGTCTTGTAGCCGAAGGCGGCAGGATTCCTCTCTAGGGCAACCACGTCCCTCCCGATGAGGTAGTTGCCTTCAAGATCGACGGTGTTGGCGTTTTCGAGACGCGAGTTGGTTCGCTGCACGATCTCCATGAACGCCCGCTCCTCGGCGTAGCGGTCCCCAGGAGACGCGGCCACTGGCTTAGCAACAGCTGCGGCGGGGGGCGTCGTTTCGGTGTCGGTAGGCGGCTTTGTCACGAGTTCTCCTTGTTTGGAACGTCCAGCGGGTGGTGGGGAGCGGCGGGTTGGGAGGTGGAGAGCGCAGAGTCCGGGCCCCCGCTCCCGGAGACATCAAGCCAACTGCGAAGTGGTGCGGTGCTGGTCCGGGGCAGAGCGAAGTCGATCCGCGGGTCACGCCGCCGGGGGCGTCGGGGCGTCGGTAGCTCTTCCCGGGGCCCGCCGAGCCGGAAAGGGTTCGGTTTGCAGGGCGCCGAAGGGCGAAGAGAAGGTGGCGGCGGTTCGGAGGGGAGCGTCCGGCGGAAGGCGGGCTCGCTCTTGCCGTCGCCCGCGCTCGCCTCGTGCTCGGCATCACTCGCGGGTCCAGCTCTCCGACGACCGCGGGCTCTCGCAGCCGCAGAGCGGCTGCTCGTCGTCGTCGGCTGGCCCGCTCGTTCGCCTCCGCCGAGAGCTCGCCCGGCTCCGGCTTCCGCTCGCACCGGACCGCCGGGTTCCTCCATGGGAGGGGCATTGGACAGCGATACAAGGTGCCCGGGAGGCGGTGGCCGAAACGCGACTACGCGCCGTCCAGGCCGGGAGAAGCGCGGATTCACTCCCACCTGAGCTGCGCAGTAGCTCACAGCGAGGGCCGGGAATGATGGGTCCCACGTCGCGTGGTGCGAGAAGCCCGCATCCCATGCGCTCCGAAGATCCCTGGCGGTATCTCCGTGAGCTCGGATGCAGAGCAGGTGGATGTGTGGCCGTGAGCCATGCTCGGCGAAGATGACGAGGCTGCAGAGCACTCGCCGCCAGACGGCGGTGTTCCGGTATCTACCCCACGCGGCCTTGAGATCGAGGAAGACCTCCTCGGATCCGGCGCGCATGCGCGAGGTGAGTGTGACGAATGAAAGAGAGAGTCCGTGCCGACGTGCGAACGCGCACACCGTCGAGACCGGCGAGACCAATTGACGGGCGAATGGCCGATTGAACGGCCGCGGGTACGTTCGAGCGATCGCTGCTACGTCCTCGATGATCCCACCAGACGTGCGGAGCGATAGCGCGACCTTCCCAGGTCGGAGCAATGGCTGGGCACCGCAGCCGTGTTCGATTCGATCGATTCCGTTAGCGCGCTTCGCCATGAGCCGCGTTCTACGCGCAGCGGGGACAGGCAAACACGTCATGAAACTGGTGCCGCTTCATACCCGCGCCAGAATGGCGGGAGGAGACGCCCGAGCCAGCGCATCTGCGATGCCTCCAAAACCGAAGAAGGCAAAGGCACTACCTGTTCAGGCTGTAGAGCTGACTCCAGAGCACATCCAGAGCTTGATCATCAATCTCGCGCGGATCGCATCGTGCACAACGCGTGACTTCAACAAGAGTGACCCCTCAGTCACGCGGGCGAGGGCGCTACTCGTAGCCATTCACAACCTGGTGGCCAAGCACTTCAAGTCGGTGCCGATCGCCCGCAAACAATCGACGTCGATAACGCATCTTCATCTGAAGTATCTCTTCGGGCTGGACGCCATTGAAAGGGCAGTCGCCCTCTGGAAGAACCGCGCGAAGGTCGTTTCGCCGAGCGCGCTCCGGAAGGAGATGCCAGGGGACTTGGAGAGAATCTATCGCTCCATTGGTATCGACCAGCCGGGGCGATCAGCCGAAGAGGATATCGAAGCACTCGCTACGACCGACAACGTGACTGGGCCGTGGTCAGATCGCCGAGGCATAGCGGCGAGTGCTGGTCGAGCTACCGTCTCACGGTGGCTCCTCGGGCGTCGGATGGGCATCGAAATCTACGGACGCCAGTACGAAGCCAAGAGCATGGAGCGATTCGCAGCTGCCTTCGCCCCCGCTCTCCAGACGATGAGAGAGAGAGAGGCATCCGACGGAATGCTCATCGCCTTTCTCGCCTCTAGCCTTGGTATCCCGCGAGAACGTGTCCCTCTCGCCGCAGCATTGCTTGGCAACGAACTCCTGGCGCCGCAGCGACCAACCCGGCGCCCGAAGGGTCGGACGCGAAAGCAAGAGCAGATTGAGGCGAAGCTGGACGAAGATCTCAAAGCGGCCCGTCTTGCAAGTATCGGCGCATGGCTCTCAATCAGCTCGCCTCGCAGGGTGACTTCTCTCGCGCCGCTAGGCAAAGACGAGCGAAGAAGGGCCGACAAGCTGCTGCTCGAAGCCTTCCCGGGAGCAACCCGCCAAGACATCGGTGACCTGTACCGCTCGTTTGAGGGCATATTGGTGGGCCGTGATCAGCTTCCGGGTCTCGTGAAGGTCGAGGGTATGAATCGCGCTCGAAGTCATGGCGTGTCCCGCCGACCCAAGAAGCGTTGAACATCGTCCCGCCTGAATGAGGCGGGCACCGATGACGCCAAAGCACCCGATCACGAGGCCCATCGATGGCGGTGAGCTTGAGCTCCTGACGGTCGATGAAGTCGCTGCCCTCTTCAAGATGACTCGGCGTGCAGTGTACGCCGCAGTAGAGCGCGGCCACCTCCCTGGTGTCGTGAGGCTGGGCGGAGCACGTCGGAGCATCCGCTTCCGTCGGGCTCGATTGATAGAGTTCCTCCGGGAGAACAGCGTGGCATCGCCCGGAGAACCCGAGCGATGAGTCACGTGATTACGAGGGACGTCGTGCGCGTGAGCCATGTCGACGGCTGCAAGAGGAGTCGCTTCTGCAGCCCCGCGTGCGTTCGCGAGTACGGCGATTGGCGGGTGGACTACCGCATCCAGCTTCCGCACGAACCCAAGCCACGGCGGAAGCGGGAGGTGATTCCGCCAGAATGGTCTGTCACGAAGACCAAGCGCGAGAGCTACGCGGAGCAGCGCGAGGTCTTCTGGCTCTCGAAGTGGCTTCAGGAGGCGAAGGACGGTCCAGCAGCGAAGCGCACCACGGTTGCCGAGCTGTCTCAGCAGTGGTTGGACCGGCGCAAGAAGAAGGGCATTCCGAACGTCGTGGTCGAGGAGCAGCGGCTCAAGGACCACATCCTGCCGCTGCTGGGCAGCAAGAAGGTCTCAGAGATCCGCACCCGGCACGCCATCGAGCTCATCGAGGCGCTCCAGGCCAAGGAGTCGGTGCGGGGCGGCAAGCTCGCGCCGCGCACGGTGCGGCAGATCTACTTCACCTTCCAGCAGATGGTCCGTTACGCGGTTCGCATCGAGATCCTTAACGGCAACCCCATCGAGCTGGAGCGCGGCGAGGTCCCCAAGATCGTCGATAAGGATCTGCTGTGGAGGCAGTCGGCCGTCTTCTCAGCCGGCGAGGTCGAGCAGCTCATCTCCGATACCCGCATCAGCGCCCACCGCCGCGTGGCATATGCGCTGGAGTTCCTCACCGGTCTCCGTACCGGCGAGACCTCGGCGTTGCGTTGGGGCGACTACGATCCCGACAAGCAGCCGCTCGGGCGAATCGTGGCCGCTCGTTCCTGGGACTCGAAGCGGAAGCTATTCAAGCCGACCAAGACCGAGGTCGCGCACGAGGTCCCCGTCCATCCGGTGCTGGCCGCCGTGCTGGCAAGGTGGAGGATGGGCGGCTGGAGGGAGCGCATGAAGCGCGAGCCCACTGCCAACGACCTCATCGTCCCGACCATCAACGACACGCCCCGGGACGTGCGCAAGGCGCTGGAGGACTTCCATGAAGACCTGGATCGCCTGGGCTTGCGGAGGCGGCGCCACTACGACTCCCGGAGGACGTTCATCTCCGTGGGCCTCGACAGCGGCGCCAGCAAGGACATCCTCCAGACCATCACCCACCCTCGCCCGGCGGACGCCTTCGACCTCTATCGAACCGCGTCGTGGGAGGCACGCTGTTCAGCGGTGTCGTGCATCAAGGTCGAGCTCCGCCAGGGCGCGGTGATCGACCTCGTCACGAGGAAACGCAGGGTTGCGGCTGGCACTATTGAGGCACCGACCTCTGCCTCAGGGGCCATGAAAGACAAAGCCCCGTAACTCTCGCGAGTTACGGGGCCTTGAGTTGGCGGGGTGTACGGGACTCGAACCCGTGGCCTCCGGCGTGACAGGCCGGCGTTATAACCAGCTTAACTAACACCCCATGCTGTGGTGGGCGGAACAGGTTTCGAACCTGTGACCCTCGCCTTGTAAGGGCGACGCTCTACCGCTGAGCTATCCGCCCGTCGGCGACCACGTGGGCGCGTGTTGTAGTCGCCGACCCCTACCCTGTCAAGGATCACAAGAGCCCGCGAGCCTTGATTCGCAAATACGCGTTGAGCGCTTCGGCCGTGAGCGCGTTGCTGGGAGCGCTCACCACCGTCGCCCCGACCTGACGGAGCCGCGCCATGGCCGCGCTCCGCTCGCGCAGGAGCCGCGTGGCCGCCGCGCGCGCGAACGCCGCTTCTTCGCTATGGGGAATCTCGTCCTGGATGCGGGTCAGCTCCGCGTCGACGAGCGTGACCAGCAGCGGCAAGTGCTTGGGCCGCAGCGCCGCCGTCCGCGCGACCAGCACGCGCGAGGCATCTTCGTCGACGAGATCCGTGAAGGTGCAAACCAGCGCGCGCCGCGTGGTCGCCTTGCCGAGCAGATCGAACGCGGCGCCGTAGTCGCTCTCCTCGAGCTCGGGCTGCAGCGCGTAGACGGCCTCCGTCAGCGTGCGCAGGTGCATGCGCCCCTTGGCCGGCGGCACGAACGCGCGCACCGACGCGCCGAACGCAATCAGCCCCACCGCGTCGCCGCGCTCGAGCGAGGTGCGCGCCAGCCGCAGCGCGGCCTCGATCGCAAAGTCCAGGCGACTGCGGCCGCGCTCCTGGGCCACGAAGAGCCGCCCACAATCCAGCAGCAGGATGAGCGCCTGGTTCTTCTCGGGCACGTACTCGCGGCTCACCAGGCTCGCGCGCCGCGCCGAGGCCTTCCAATCCACGCTGCGCAGATCGTCGCCCTCGCGATACGGCCGCAGCGCATCGAACTCGCGGCCTTCACCGAGCCGCCGCAGCCGCGCCAGCCCGCCGTCCTGTCGCGCACGCGCGAGCAGGAGCTCGTCGCCCGGCTCGCGGAGATCGGGATAGCTCTTCGCCGAGCCCGAGGCTGCGAGCCGCGCGTGCCGCGCCGCGAGCTGCCACGGACCTTCGACGCGCACGTGCACATCTCCAAAATTGAGCAACCCGCGCGGCGGGGAGAGCTTCAGCGCGAGCACCAGGCGCTCGTTCGGCGCGAGAGCGAGCTCGCCGGTCGCATCGACGCCGCCCGGCTGCGCGTCGAGCCATGCGCCCGAGACGCGCGCGTCGCCCGCATTTTCCAGCTCGAGCGCGAGCGCGTTCTCGCTGAACGCGTGCAAGAGCTCGGGCACTGGCCGCGCGCCGCGGAGCTGCTGCCGGCGCAGCCGAAGCGCGTCGACGACGAACGCGATCGCGAGCAGCGCCACCAGGATCACCGCGGCCAACGCGATCTCCGGACGAATCACGGCCAGCAATGCAGGCGACAGCGCGAACGCGAGCAGCCGCACGAAGCGCGACGTCGGCAGTGGCACGCGGTCGACGAGGCGCTCGGACCTCGCGGGCGCGAGCGTGCGCGCGGGCGGTCCCAGCTCCGGCTCGGGCTTTCTCAGCGCGACCATTGGGGTCTACCGGGGCACCGGTACGTCAGAGAGCAGCGCGGCGATCACGGCGTCGGGCGTGAGGCCTTCGATCTCTGCTTCCGGCCGCAGCACCAGGCGATGCCGCAGCACCGGCGGGGCCATGGCCTTCACGTCGTCCGGCGTCACGAACGGCCGGCCAACCACCGCCGCATGCGCCTTCGACGCGCCGAGCAGCGCCACGGCAGCGCGAGGGCTGGCGCCCAGGCGAAGACGCGCGTGCTCGCGCGTGCGCCGACAGAGCGTGGCGATGTAGTCGAAGAGCGCGTCCTGAACCTGCACCGCCTGCGCGGTCGCGCGCAGCATCGTCAGTCCCTCGGCGTGGACCACGGTCTTCACGCCCGCGCCGTCGAGGTCGTGGCCGTCGAAGCCCTTGTGGTGCCGCTTGAGCACCTCGACCTCATCCGCCTGCGAGGGATACCCGAGCGCGAGCTTCATCAAGAAGCGGTCCGTCTGCGCCTCGGGGAGCGGATAGGTGCCCTCGAGCTCGAGCGGGTTCTGCGTGGCCAGGACGAAGAAGCGATCGCCCAGCGGGTAGCGCGTACCGTCGATGGTGACCTGGCGCTCCTCCATCGCCTCGAGGAGCGCGGACTGCGTCTTGGGCGGCGTGCGGTTCAGCTCGTCGGCGAGCAGCACCTCGGTGAAGAGCGGCCCCTTCACGAGCTGGAAGGTGCCCGTCTCCTGCCGGAAGACGTTGGCACCGAGCAAATCCTGGGGCATGAGGTCGGGCGTGAACTGCACTCGGCGAAACTGGAGATCGAGCGCGCGGGCGAGCGCCTTGGCGAGGAGCGTCTTGGCCACGCCCGGCACGCCCTCCAGCAGCACGTGCCCGCGAGCGACGAGCGCCACCAGCAGCGCCTCCACGGCCTCCGTCTGCCCCACGACCGCGCGGCCGAGCTCGGCCCGGAGCGCGTCGAGGAGCGGCAGGGCGGCAGAAGATTGGGCGGGGGTCCCCGTGTTCATGGCGGCAGACTCTACAAGAGGCGGTGTCCAATCGCAGCGCACGCAACAGACCCGGGTTATTGTCGCTCCCTCGACGGCCTCGCTGAACCCCACTCCGACGCGCGCGAGCGCAGGCAGCCCTCCATGAGCGGACTCTCGCCAGCCACCCTCCGCGTCGCGCGCTCGGTCGCTCGGACGCTCTTCGATCCCGGCACCGGCACGCCCGTCCCCGACGCGCGCCTCGACTGGACCACCACCGAGCTCGCCGACTACGCCACCAAGGCCGGCCCGCGCACGAGCAACGGGCTGCGGCTGATCTTCCTGGGCCTGCAGCTCTTGCCGCTCTTCGTCATCGGCAAGTTCGCGCGGTTCACGTCGCTCGGCTTCGAGGACCAGCTGCGCTACCTGCGCAAGGTGGAGCTCTCCCGGCTGCTCGCGCCGCTGCTGGCCACGGCGAAGATCGTGCTCTCCATCGTCTACTTCGAGCACCCGGACGTGCTCGCCGAGGCAGGCGTGCATCCCACCTGCATGCTGCCGTCGAACAACGAGCCCATCGCGTGGAAGCAGCCGGAGGTGTCGCGATGAGCGGCGAGATCATCCAGGGCCGGAGCGTCGAGGGCGATCTCGAGCTACGCGCGCAGGTCTGCATCGTCGGCTCGGGCGCGGGCGGCGCGGTCGTCGCGAAGACGCTCTCGGAAGCCGGCCTCGACGTCATCGTCATTGAAGAAGGCGGCCACACCCCACCCGAGGTGTACGGCAAGTACCGGCCCACCGAGACGCTGCGAAACCTCGCCCGCGAGGGCGGCACCGCGGTGACCATGGCGCTCGGCGACTCGCCGTTGATCGCGATCCTGCAAGGTCGCACCGTCGGCGGCTCCAGCGTGCTCACCGGCGGCGTGTGCTTCCGCATCCCGGAATCCGTGACCCATCGCTGGGCCACCGAGCACGGGCTGCCGGGCTTCAGCGAGAAGGAGCTCGAGGCCTGCTACGCCGAGGTGGAGCGCGAGGTGCACGTGGAGACCGTGCCCGAGCACATGCGCTCGAAGTCGACGGTGCTCTTCGGCGAGGGCATGGAGAAGCTCGGCTACGGCATGAAGCCGCTCCGCCGGAACACCAAGGGCTGCTGCGGCTGCAGCCGGTGCAACTTCGGGTGTCCGCACCAGGCGAAGCTGTCGGTCGATCTCACCTACCTGCGCAAGGCGCTCCAGCACGGCACGCGCATCTACGCCGACTGCCGCGCGGACGAACTGCTCATCGAGAACGGCCGCGCTGCGGGCGTCGTGGGCCGGCTCGTGGATGGACCGACGGGCCACGTGCGCGGGAAGTTCCGCGTGCACGCGGACACGGTGGTCGTCTGCGCGGGCTCGCTGCACACCCCGCTGCTCTTGATGCGCTCCGGTCTGGGCAAGCGCTCTGAAGTGCTCGGCCGACGGCTGACGCTGCACCCCGCCTCGCGCGTGGCGGCGTTCTTCGACACCGAGGTGAAGGGCTGGCAGGGCGCGCTGCAGAGCACGTACTGCGACGACCTCGAGGACGAGGGCATTACCTTCACCAGCGTGTACGCGCCGCTGAACATCCTCGCGGCAGCGGTGCCCGGCGTGGGCAGCGCGCACCACGAGCGCATCCGCAAGATGGGTCAGCTCGCGGTCTTCGGCGTGATGGTCCACGACCAGGGCGGCGGCTCGATCTACAAAGGCTTCGGTCGCGAGCCGTTCGTCACGTACCGCATGGCCAAGGAGGACAAGCACAAGCTCTTCCGCGGCGTGAAGATCGCGGCGGAGGCCTTCTTCGCCGCGGGCGCGCGCGAGGTGCTGTTGCCCTTCTACGGCTTCGAGCCGGTGAAGAGCGTCGACGAATTGCGTGCGCTCGATCCGCGAACCGTTCCCGCGCGGCTCGGCGAGTGTGCGGCGTTCCATCCGCTGGGCTCGGCGCGCATGGGCTCCGACGCGTATCACGGCGTGGTGGATCCGAACGGCCAGAGCTACGACGTCGAAGGCCTGTACGTCGCCGACGGCTCGCTCTTCCCCACCTCGATCGGCGTGAACTCGCAGCTGCCGATCATGACCGTGGCCACGCGAATCGCCTGGGGCCTGCGCGAGAAGCTGGCGTCGAAGGCGCCGGTGAGCGTCGCGTCGTAGGCAAGACGATGTGCTCGGTCTGAGCGTGAGCTTTCGCACGGACGATCGACGTGTGGCGTGGTTCAATGCGCCATGCGCACTCGACTGTCGCTCGCCCTCGCCCTGACCTTCACCGCCGCTGCGTGCTCCTCGGGCGGCTCCACGCCGGACGGCGGCTCGTCGACGACCACCACCACGGGCAGCACCAGCACGACGAGCGCGTCTTCGTCGAGCGCGTCGTCGTCCAGCGCATCGTCGTCCAGCAGCTCGGGCAGCACCACGTCCAGCTCGAGCAGCGGCACCAGCAGCAGCTCGGGTTCGACCAGCAGCTCCGCTTCGACGGGCAGCTCGGGCACGACGGGCAGCGGATCCAGCAGCGGCGGCAGCTCGGGCGGCACCACCGGCGTGCCGTTCACCTTCCACGACTTCTGCCAGCAGGTCGGCGCCGCCGCGTGCCCGTACCTCGAGCGCTGCGAGCTCGTGGATCCCGATGCTGGGAGCTGCGAGGCGGTGCTCGGCATCTCCGCGTTCGGCTGCAGCGCGCAGCCCGAGGCCGAGCTCAACGCCGGCCTGCGCGCGTTCGACCCGGACGCGGGTCACGCCTGCCTCGCGGCGATGTCGGCCGCGCCGGACTGCAGCGCGGGCACGCAAGCGAGCACGGCGACGACCTGCGCGGGCGTGCTCCGAGCCGCCGTGGCCCAGGGCGGCATCTGCCACGCGGACGCCGACTGCATCCCGCCCACGCCCGGCGCTCAGCCCAGTCCGACCTTCGGCTGTGACAGCGAGGACCTCAACGACCCCAACGGCTGCACGTATGTCTGTAGTTACGGCAAGCACCTCGGCGAGCAGTGCGGCTCGGGCCTCAATGGCAGCGCGTGCGTGGAGGGCAACTGCGCGGCCGTGACCCTCGACGGCGGCGCCACCCAGTACCAGTGCATCGCCGTGGCGCCGATCGGCGGAGATTGCCAGCACGGCAGCGACTGCGCGGACGCGAACGCGTACTGCGATCCGTTCACCGCCACGTGTCAGCTGCTGCAGGGGCCCGGCGGCGCCTGCGAGCCGACGTACTGCGCCCAGGAGTTTGGTTGCCCGTGCGCGCCCGGCTCCTACTGCAACGCGGACCTCTCCGACGGCGGCGGCACCTGCACGCTGCCCGTCGACGGCGGCGACTGCAGCGTCCAGGGTTGCAACCCCAACCAGTTCGGCGACTGCCCGTGTACGCAGCTTCCGGGGACGTTCTGCCAGGCGCCCACCGACGGCGGCGACGTGGGCGCGTGCGTGCCCACCTTGCCGGATGGCTCGAGCTGCACCGGCACCTGCGGCTACGGCGGCGGGCTTTGCGCATGCGGCTCCAACAGCCTCTGCATCGACGATGACGGTGGCGGCGGCATTTGCACCGCCCGCGCGCCGGGCGGCGTCGGCGCGTTCTGCTATCCGGGCCAGTGTTTGAACTTCGGCGACCCGTCGTGCCGCTGCGATCTCGCGAACCACGCGTACTGCAACGAGACCACGCAGACCTGCGACATTCGCATCGGCGACGGCGGCGCCTGCGATCGCACCAGCGCCTTCGCCTGTGAGGAGGGCTTCACCTGCAGCCAGAGCGTGTGCGTGCCGTCCACGGGAGCGTTCGCGGGAGCGCCCTGCGATCTCAGCAACGGCGTCTGGTGCCAGCCGCCCCTCGTCTGCAGCGAGAGCTCCGGCCCGGGCAGCTGCGTCACGCCCGGCGGCCTCGGCGACCCCTGCTACGCCAACGCGGGCGATGGCTGCTTCGCGCCGTACGTCTGCACCGGCAACGACGGCGGCTTCGGCACCTGCACCGGCGCGCTCGCGGTAGGCGCGAATTGCCTCTTCCTCAACACGCCGTGCCGCGACCTGCTGACCTGCGATCTGCGCTTCCTGGGCGACGGCGGATTGGCGGCGAGCTGCGTCCCGCAGTCCGCGGTCGGCGGCCCGTGCGACCCGGGCGAGCCCTCCACCTGCGCCAATGGCTACTGCGACGGCACCACCTGTCAGGCCTTCGCGAGCTTCGGTGACCCATGCGATCCCAACGCACCGGTCTGCGCCGCCAACCTCACCTGCATCGACAACCAGGGCAACGGCAACTTCATCTGCTTGGATCAGTGCCCGTCGGCGGGCTGATCCGCGACGTCGACTTCTGGGCGCGGCTTCGGCCGAGCGGTTGCACGCTTGGTTTGGAGGGCGCACCTTCCCGCGTGGCCGGGGGAGGTCGCATGGCGCTCGAACCGTGGATGCAGGAAGTGAACGCTGCGGGACTGGCGCGGGTGGCGGATGCCCTCGCCCTCCGCATCGACGGCGCCATCCTCTGCACCGACTGCGGCTGCGCGCTCGAGAGCGACTTCTGCGCCTGGCGCTGTGTCCGCTGTGAGGCCCGCGGCGACGCGCTCACCTACGCCGCCCAGGCCCTGCGCGGTCGGACCGATCGGCTCGCGCGCACCTGGCAGGCCGTCCGCGACGTGCTCGCGGCACGCGGGCTCTGTCGCCCCGCGGCCTGATCCGCGCGCGCCGCTGCTGACAAAATGTCACGAGCGCCCCTCCCCGGGGCTGCTTTTGTCTGCCAGTGCCAGCCTCGACGCGAGCGAAGTGTGCGCCGCGACGAACACTTTCACGCCGGTCTGTTCCTTGCTATCCGTCCGCGCATGTTCGTGATGCGCGGGAAGAGGTTGGCGTGGGCCGTGGGCGCCCTGCTGGCGCTGGCGGCGCCGGCGGCGCGTGCCCAGACGCTCACGGTAGGCTCGAGCGGCAACACCTTCGGGCCGTCGCAGTGCGGCGACGCCACCTGGGGCGGCGCAGCGGGTCACGTGGATACCGTGATTCCCATTCAGTACGCCGCCCAGCTCCCCACCACCGGCACCATCGTGGGCACACCGACGCAGCAGCTCTTCGCCACCGAGCAGGCCTGCCCGGCGGTGGACACCACCAACAACTCCATCACCCTCCCCAGCGACGCCATCACCCTGGTGCAGGCGGGCACGCAGATCACCAGCACCAACACCGTCACCTTGAGCACGCTGAAGGTGTCGGAGCTGGCAGCGCCGTCGGGCGGCTGCGCGACCTCGCAGACCTCGGTGTGGAACGTCTGCTACTTCGAGTTCTACACGACGCAGACCTTCGGCGGCATCACCACCACGACCACGAACGGCAGCCTGTTCAAGTCGATCACCGTCACCTACGACTCGCAGCCGCCGGGCGCGCCGGACCTCACCAGCGTCTCGCCGGGCGACAGCCACCTCTCCATCAACTTCGATCCGCCGAGCGACTCGGACATCGGCAGCTTCCAGGTGCTGGTGGCGCCGGTGGGCGCCCAGGCCGCGCCCATCGCCCACATCGCCCCGTCCAGCTCCAGCACGAGCGGCTCCAGCTCCGGCTCGACGGGCACCACCGGCACCACCGCCGCGGGCAGCGACTCCGGCTCCAGCGGCTCCACCGGCGCGGCGAGCGACTCGGGCTCGTCGGGCTCGAGCGGGTCCACCGGGTCGGGCAGCTCCAGCGGCAGCTCGGGCTCGAGCAGCGCGTCGAGCTCCGGCTCCTCCACCGGGGCCTCGGGCTTCACGGCCTACCCCTGCAACGCCAACGCACAGGTGGTGGCCACCCTCGGCCCGGGCGTGACCTCGGGCGTCATCCCCGACTCCACCACGCTCGTGAACGGGACCACGTACAGCGTCCAGGTGCGGGCGATCGACCAGGCGGGCAACGTGGGCGCCTGCTCGAACGCCATGAATGGCACGCCGCAGGTGATCGACGACTTCTGGCGCCTCTACAAGGCCGCCGGCGGCTCGGGCGATGGCGGCTGCACCGCGGCCGGGGGCGCTGCGGGGCTTTTGGGCCTGCTCGGCGTGGCGCTCACGCTCGGGGGACGAATCCGCAGGAGCCGTAGAAAGGACGGACGGTGATGGTCGCCCTCCCCGCTGCACTGCTCGCGCTCGCGCTGGGCGCCAATGACGCCGCCTTGTCGGTCACCGACAACTCCGGCGTGCACACCGAGTCGCCGATCACCGGCATGTGGTCGTTCTCGCTCGGCGGCTACACGCCGCAGGTGGACAGCGAGCCGGGCCTGACCGCGGCGCCCTACCAGCAGGCCTTCGACAACCACAGCATCCTGCTCTTCGAGGCCGAGTGGGACCGCGAGCTCTGGCAGCGCTTCGGCTCGCTGGCGCTGGGCGTGTCGGCGGGCTACGGCGAGATCTACGGCAAGGGCATGTTCGCCTCCAATGGCGCGACGTCCTCGGACAACACCGCGCTCAAGGTGGTGCCGCTCAAGCTGCTCGGCACCTACAACTTCAACGTGCTGGCGCGGCGCTACGGCGTGCCGCTGGTGCCGTTCGCGAAGGGCGGCATCGTCTGGGAGCTGTACCGCATCACCAACGGCGCCGGCGATACGGCAACGGCGGGTGGTGATACCGGCCAGGGCGGGCGCTGGGGCTGGGAAGGCGATCTGGGACTCGCCCTCATGCTCGACTGGTTCGACCCCACCCTGGCGAAGAACTTCGACATCGACGTGGGCGTGAACCACACCTACTTCTTCGCCGAGTTCCGGTACATGTCGCCGGTGCGGAACAACCCGTTCGCCGGACCGACGGGCATCTACCTGAACGATAAGTATTGGACCTTCGGGCTTGCGCTCGAGTACTGAGCCCGGGCTGCGTCGCGTTCTGCTGGCAGCCGCGCTCGCGCTGGCCGGCTGTGCCCATCGCTTTCCCCTCGCTTCCACCGAGCCCGTCCAGGCGCTGGCCGGCGTTCCGGTGGCGTTCGGGACCGCGGGCGCCGTCCCCGAGGGGACGACGGTGCGCTGGGACTTCGGCGACGGCACGCAGGCGTCAGGCGCGCGCGCGGTGCACGCGTTCATGCGCGCGGGGCACTTCACCGTCGCGGAGATCGTGACCGACAGCGACGGTGAGCGGCGCGCCCAGCTCGCGGTGGACGTGCAGCGACGCTCGCCGCTGATGGCCGTGCCCCCGGATGCGGAGACCGCGCTCGTGTTCGACCACGCCTTCGAGCGCGCGAGCGTGTACCGCGCGCTGCTGGCCAAGGGCTTCTCGCCCAATCAGCTCGAAGAGCTTCTGGAGCGGCTGAAGTTCGCGCTCGGCTTCGACGTGATGGATCCCAAGCAGGACGAGGCCGCGGGGCTCGCGCCCGACGAAGGCGCGGCCTGGGTGACCTTCGCCGAGGAGCCGCACGCCAGATACTTGATGCTGGGCGCGTCCGACGACCAGAAGCTCGACGCCGCGTTCCGCGCGGTGATGCTCCGCCAGGGCGCCACCTTCGCCGACGCGCCCCAGGGCTTCGTGCGCGCGCACACGCCCGACAGCCCGGACGACGTGCTCTTCGGACACGACCGCGGCTACCTCATCGTCCGCGTGCCGGGCGACGCGCCTGAGCCGCCGCTGGCGCTCGGTCGATTCGCGGCTGCCCCGGCGGACGGACTCGCGGGCGTCGCGGCCGTGCAGACCGTCCAAGCCCAGCTGCCGGTCGGCGACGTGTGGGCCTATCGGGCCCGGAGCGCGCTGGTGTCGGCGAGCGTGACGGCGCAGGACGCGCCCGTGGCCGCGAGCGTGCAGCTCCTGCTCGCGAGCATGACCCTCGCGCCGGACGGCGTGACGGGTGAGGCGCTGGTGGCGGTGTCGCCGCTGGGTCGACCCGCGGTGACCGCGTTCTTCCAGAGCAACGACCTGCCCACGCTGCCGCTCCGCGCCCCGCCTGGCGCGGCGCTGTACCTGGGCTTCTCGGGCGATCTGTCGCAGCTGCTGGGGCTCGCGACGCGGAGCGACTCGGGGCAGAAGTCGTCGTTCCAGCGCGATCTGGCGGACCAGGGAATCGATCTGCGCGAGCTGCTCGCTTCGCTCGGCGACGAAGGCGCGGTGGCTGGCTACTTCGACGCCGCCGAGTTCTACCGCGCGCTGGCCGAGACCCAGATTCCGCTGCCGCGCGGCGATCTCCTCCTCCAGGCGCGCGTGCGCGACGCCAATGCGGCACTCTCGTTGGCGCAGCGGCTGTTGACGACGCGCGAGCAGAACCCGAGCGCTCGCAAGGTCGCTGGCGGCACGCGGCTGGAGGCCACGCTCGCCGGCCATCCTGCGGGCGCGTACGTCGCGGGCGATGGCCTCTTGCTCACCTGGGGCCTGCGACACCTCGACGACGCCATCGCGCCGAGCGGGCCGCGCCTGCAGCAGCAGCTCCAGAACGCGCTGCCCGCGGACGCGTTCAAGCCGGGGAGGCTGGTGCTCTACGTCGACGTGGCCACCGTGCTCGACCAGCTCGCCGCGCGCCAGCCGGTACCCGGGCTCTCGCCGGAGCTGTTGATGCGCGGGCAGCTCTACGCGCACGTGGCCACGCAGCCGCTCCAGCCGATTCGCGATGGCTGGCTGGTGCTCGCGCCGGATCCGGCAGGGATGCGCGCGCGGTTTCAGATGCGGCTTCGGTAGCGCGCGCACCGAGCCGTGGAGCGTTGGAGGGCCCGCTCCAACGGTCTACCGCTCCAACGCTCGCCGGTTCTCCAGGCCTCCACGGTGCCCCTTGCCGGCTCCGCCAAACACTTCACCTTGGCGGCGGATCGTTCACTGGTATGCTCGCGCCTCTCGGGCGGGGGCCCGGACGAAGAATGGTCGACGGCGAGCGCTTCGACGAGCTCAAGCCCCTCGACGACCTCGAGGTCGCGCTGGTCTCCAAGGTCTTGGCCCGCCCCAGCCTGGCGAGCGCCGAGCACGAGGCCGCGTTGCGCCAGGCCATCGCCGTGGCGCGCATGCACCGCATCGAGGGCCACGGCGGCACGGTCCTCGTCGACGACCTCACCCGCAAGCTGCGCAACGAGGTCCACACCCTCCTCGACGGCCAGCTCGGCCCCGGACGCACGCCCGCCCCCGAGGCGCTCGGCGCCGCCGCCCCGCTCTTGCAGATGCGCGCCCGCCAGGTGCGCCGCGAGGTGATGGCCCGCGCCGAGGGCCGCATCGAGTCCGAGGCCGTGGACCGCGAGATCCACGAGAAGGCGCTGGTGGTCGTCACCGGCGGGGGCGGCGGCTCGGGCTACGTGCACGTGGGCGCGTACCAGCTCTTCGAGGAGCTCAACCTGCGCCCGCAGCTCTTGGTCGGCGCGAGCATGGGCGCGGTGATGGCCCTCTTCCGCGCGCGGCGCGAGACCTTCGATCCCGGCGAGATGGTGTCGGTGCTGCGGAGCATCAGCTACCGCAAGGTCTTCCGGATTCTTCAAATGGAGAGCCGCTACGGGCTGCCCGCGCCGCTGCGGCTCTACCTGCGCGCGGCCATTGGCCGTCACTTCGCGGCCGAGACGGGCGCCGTGCCGGAGCTGGGCGAGCTGCGCATCCCGCTCATCGTGGCGGTGTCGGCGGTGCGGCGCGGCTCGCTGCCCCACCCGGCCGAGTTCTATGAGCAGCTCATCAGCGTGCGCGGGATGAACCTGTTCTCACCGAACTTCTACCGCAAGCGCGTGGTGCAGGCGGCGAGCGCGATCATCGAGCTGGCGACGCTCTCGAACCTGGACGTGCTCCACCTCGGCGCGCACCCGGACACCCTCGGCTTCGACGCCATCGACGCGGTGGGCTTCTCCTGCGCGGTGCCGGGCGTCATCCACTACGACGTGCTGCGCGACGAGCCCCACATGCACCAGCTGTTGCAGCGGCTCTTCGCTGAGCGAGACCTGGCGCGGCTCGTCGACGGCGGGATCACCGACAACGTGCCCGCACGGGCGGCCTGGCGCGCGGTGCACCAGGGGCGGATTGGCACGCGCAACGCGTTCATCGTGGCCCTGGACGGCTTCGCGCCCAAGCTGCACCAGCCCATCTGGCTGCCGCTGCAGCAGGTGGCCAATCGCAGCGTGGAGCGGAACCTCCCCTACGCGCACTTCGTGCACCGCTTCGCGCGGTCGCTCTCGCCGCTGGAGCTGGTGCCCACCGTGGACGCCACGCTGCACGCGTCGAAGCAGGCGCACGCGGAGCTCGCCCCGCACGCCACCTTCTTCAAGCGCATGATGGCCCGGCTTCCGCAGCTCGACGCAGCCGGCTGATCCAGCGTCCTGGCTGTCGGCCGAAAATTCCACGCTGCACGTCCCGCCGCTTGTCCCCTTCGCATCGGCCTCTGGCCGTGAAATGCTCTGTCCGGACCCGAGCCCGGGAGCATCGAGCGCATGTCGCGCAAGCTGGGAGAGCTCCTCGTCGCGAAGCAGCTGATCACCTCCGACGAGCTGGAGGCCGCGCTGCGGCGCCAGTTCCAGGAGGGCCACCGCCTGGGCAGCATGCTGGTGGCCCAGGGGCGGATCCGGCTGGAGGCCCTGACGGAGCTGCTGCACCACCAGCTCAACATCCGCGTGGTGGCCCCGGCCGAGCTCGCCGATGGCGCCACGCGCTGTCGCAACCTGCTCTCGCTGGAGCAGATCCAGCGCTACCAGGCGCTGCCGGTGCGCACCGAGCCAGGCAAGGCGCACGTGGCCTTCTGCACGCCGCAGGACGCGGGCCTGGTGTCGGCGCTGCAGCAGGAGCTCGGCGTCACGGTCGTCCCTACCCTGGTGCCGCAGATCCTCCTGGTGGAGGCCGCGTACCGGCTCTACGGCCTGGAGTTGGCGGGGCCGCGCGCTCCGGGGACGTCGCCGCGACCGACGAGCTCGCCCGCGCAACCGCCCGCACCCGCGCCCGAAGCGCCTTCGCAGTCCCACGACGACATCGTCGCCGCCCGGGCCGCGCTCTTTGGAGGTCCCGGCGTCCCCACGGATTCGCGGCCGCCGAGCAAGCCGACGGCGCCGATGGTCGCTGCGCCCTCCCGGCCGATGCCGCTTCCGCCCCCGATCGCGGCGGCTCCCAGGCCTGGCCAGCCGCCGGTGCTCACGCCTGCGGGTGCGCTCGCGGCGGCAGCGCGCGCTGCGGGCCCCGCCTTCACGCCGCCGAGCGTTCCGGTGCTCACCCCGGCCGCGGTGCAGCGGCCGCAGGTGCTGACGCCGCAGCTCACACCTTCGCAGGCGATCCCGAGCGCGCCGCCGATGCTCACGCCCGCCCAGGCGATTCCCGCGGCGCCGCGGCCGCCCGTCTCGCCACCCACGGTGGCCGTGAATCCGCCGGCCCCGACGCCATCGCTGGCTCCGATGCCGGTGAACGCGCTGCGCCCCAACGTGGTTGCGCCCATTCCGCTCACGCCGATCGCGCCGCCGCCGGTCGCGCCCACGCCCGTGGCCCCGCCCGAGGACGACTGGACGCGCGGCTCGGGGCTGGCCGCGCTGCTCAGCAACCGTCCGCCCGCGCCGCCTGTCGCCGCTCCACCCAAGCCCGCCAGCTCGGCGCCGCCCGTCGCGCCGACGCCGCCCATCCAGCTCGCCTCCACGGCGATCGTCGCCCCGGCCGCGCCGCCTCTTGCCGCGCCCGACGTGGATGTCGAGGTGGAGCTCGCCGAGCCGGAGGAGATTGTCCAGGCCGTGGAGGTGGAGCCCGACGTCACCCTCGACGCCGAGCCGCAGGTCAGCGCGCCCGTCGCTGCGAAGGAAGCGTCGAGCACCGCCGAGACCGACACAGACATGGTGGTCGTGGTGGACCTCGCGGAGGAGGAGCCAGCGCCCGCGAAGCCGGTCGAGATTGCTCCCCTCGCGGATCCCAGCTCGGCCCGGACGCTCCTCGTCACCAACGCGATCGACCTCAACCTCGAGATGCCCGAGGCGCCGGTCGAGGCGAAGCCGCCCGAGCCGGTCGTCGGGGCCAAGTCACCGGAGCCGGTCGTCGAAGTGGCGCCCGAGCCCGTCGTCCAGCTGACGCCCGAGCCGGTCGTCGAAGTGACGCCCGA
>JAFEBB010000057.1 GCA_018266075.1 Deltaproteobacteria bacterium
GGCCAACGTGCGGGCGTCGATCGCTTGCTGGCTGTTACCCGGACAGGCTCCTAGAAGGCTCATTGAAGCTTTTGAGCGCCCGTGGCACGCAGGAGGCGTGTCCCGGGAGCTTCTCATGCGCGTTCGTCCGTTGATCCTCGTCCTCGCTGGCCTGGCCGTCGGCTGCACCGGCTCGCACGGCACCACCGGCGGGACGGGGAGTGGCACGACCTCGTCGTCGTCGTCGTCGGGCACGACCACGAGCACCACCACCGCCGGCAACGGCAGCACGACGACGACTACCACCACCACGTCGACCAACGGCGGCACAACGGGCGGCATCGACGGAGGCCCCATCGGCCCCACCAACTGCGTGAACCCGCCCACCGCCGACGGCGGATTGATCGGCGCGTTCGTGGCCGGCAACACCCAGTTTGCGTTCAACCTGCTCGGCCAGCTCTCGAACGACGGCGGCGCGGGCAACGTCTTCCTCGCGCCGTACAGCGTCTCCAGCGCGTTCGCGATGCTCTACCCGGGCGCGGTGAACCAGAACCTCACCGAGATTCAGCAGGTGCTTCAGTTCCCCGCCGACCCGATCACGCTCGGGCCCGCCGTGGGCGCGCTGGATTGCATGCTCACCACCGACGGCATCGGCGAGGACGGCGGCCGGCTCGACATCGCCAACGGGCTCTTCGTGGACGACCAGTTCGCGCTCAAGCAGCCGTTCCTCGACGAGGCCCAGGCGGACTTCGGCGCCAAGGTGGATCACGTCGACTTCGCCAATCACCCCGACGTGGCCACCACCACCATCAACGACTGGGTGTCGTACCAAACGCAGGGCCTCATTCCGCAGCTCATCCAGCCCGGGCAGATCACGCCGGACATCGTGCTGGTGCTCGTGAACGCGCTCTACTTCGGCGGCGAGTGGCCCACCAAGTTCCCCACCGCGAGCGACGGCACCTTCTACGCGGGCGGCACCGCCGCCAAGACCGTCCCCACGATGTCCGACCAGACCCACTGGGCCGGCTTCAGCGACCAGGGCACCTACAAGGTCCTCGAGCTGCAGACCTCGGGCTCGCAGATCGCCGTGGACTTCCTCTTGCCCAACGCGAGCGACGGACTGCCTGAGCTCGTGGCCGCGCTCACGCCGGCCGCTTTCCAGAGCGCCGTCGACGCGGCCACGCCGACCACGGTCGACGTGCAGCTGCCCAAGCTGCACCTCGACTTCGGCAAGGACCTGAAGCCCACCCTGCAGACGTTGGGCATGCAGGCGCCGTTCAACCTGAGCTCGAATTTCTCCAACCTCGGCGACGGCGACCTGGGGATCTTCTTCGTGCAGCACGAGGCCGTGCTCGACCTCGACGAGGGCGGCGTGCACGCGGCAGGCTCCACCGCCATCGGCGTGGGCGCGACCGGCGGCGCCACCGGCATCGGCGTGACCAGCGTGTTCCACGCGGATCACCCGTTCCTGATCGCCATCCGCGATGTGCCCACCGGAACGATCCTGTTCCTCGGGCAAGTGGTCGATGCAAGTCAGCACTGACGGCCGGAAACTGGACGCGGGATCAAGCGCCGGTAGCTTTGGCGCATGGCGAGCCCGCGTCCGCTTCAACGCTTGGTGCAGGTGGTGCTCTACGGCGCCGTGCGCGAGAAACATCGACGGCTGGTCTTCCTGCGCACCGATGACGTCTGCCGCGTGCTCGTGACCGACGATCGGCCGCGGACGTTGACCGAGCCCGACTTCACCGAGCACCAGGCGCTCTTGCAAGAGCTCGCTCGCCTTGCCAACGCCGACCTCGACGAGGACGGCACCGGCCGCGGCGAGATCGCCATCGACGGCGACGAGCACGGCACCTGGCGCGCGCGCGTGGCGTTCGATGCTGGGCTGCGCGGCGAAGGTCGCGCTGTGGTCGAATTCGCGCGCGCCTGAGCGCGACGCATCCGTTCTGCGCATCTGCCGTTGAGATCTCCGAGGGGACGTGGCCGGCACCTTGGGAATCTCGACATGTCCTGTCCAACTCGGCGTGAGCTCCTCAAGCTCCTCGGCGCGGGCGCGGTGGTGGCTTGCACCGGCTGCGGCGGCCCTCCACAACCCAGCGGTGACTTTGCTGCAGGCAACGTGAGCGCGCTCTCGGTGGGCGAGCTCAAGCTCGTGCCCTCGGGCTCACTCATCGTTGGCCGCGACGCGAACGGCGTCTACGCCATGACCGCCATCTGCACGCACGCCCAGTGCGACATGACCATGAACGGCAGCGTGAGCGCACAGGGCGTGTTCTGCACTTGCCATGGCAGCCTGTTCGACGCGAACGGCAACGTGAAGCAAGGCCCGGCGCGCTCGCCGCTGCAGCACTTCGCCGTGAGCGTCGACGCGTCCGGCAACATCACCGTGCACGGCGGCCAATCGGTCGATGCGAGCACGCGCGTCTCGGTCTGATCCATTCGCGAGTCGAAAATGACGAAGCCCGCGTCCCTCTCGGGAGCGCGGGCTTCGGACCTTCGGCGCTGATTCGCGATTACTTCTTGTGCTTCATCAGGTCGCCGAGGGTGGCGCGGCCGGCGCCGCCCTGGTTGCGCAGGTACTCCCGGTAGTCGCCCTCGCCCTCGTGCAGCAGGGCCTTCATCGACAGCGCCACCTTCCGGTCGGCGGTGTTGATGTCGATGATCTTCACGTCGACTTCCTGGTTCTCCTGCACCACGTCGCGCGGGTTCTCCACGCGCTCGTCCTTCATCTCGGACACGTGCACCAGGCCCTCGATGCCGGCCTCGATCTCCACGAACGCGCCGAAGTCGGTGACCTTGGTGACCTTGCCCTTCACGCGGCTGCCCACCGGCAGGCGCTCGGACAGCGTCTCCCACGGGTCCGGCGTGAGCTGCTTGATGCCCAGGCTGAAGCGCTCGTTCTCGACGTCGATGTTGAGCACCACCGCCTCGACCTCATCGCCCTTCTTGTAGATGTCGCCGGGGTGCTTCACGTGCTTGGTCCAGCTGATGTCGGACACGTGCACCAGGCCGTCGATGCCCTCTTCCACGCCCACGAACACGCCGAAGTCGGTGACGTTGCGCACCTGGCCCTTGATGACCGAGCCGATGGGGTACTTGTCCTCGAGCAGCGTCCAGGGGTTCGCCTCGATCTGCTTCATGCCCAGCGCGATGCGCTTGGCCGCGGGATCGATGTCGAGCACCACCGCCTCGATGGCCGTGCCGATCTCCACCATCTTCGAGGGGTGCTTCACGCGCTTGGTCCAGCTCATCTCGGAGACGTGCACCAGGCCCTCAACGCCCTGCTCGATCTCCACGAAGATGCCGTAGTCGGTGGTCTTGGTGACCTTGCCCTTGACGCGCGTGCCCACCGGGTACTTCTCGTCGGCGCGGTGCCACGGGTCCTCCTGGATCTGCTTGAGGCCCAGGCTGACGCGCTCGTTGGTGGGGTCGAACTTGAGGACGATGACGCGAACCTCGTCACCGACGTTGAAGACCTCGCTCGGGTGACCGACGCGGCCCCAGCTCATGTCCGTGATGTGCAGCAGGCCGTCGATGCCGCCGAGGTCGATGAAGGCGCCGTAGTCGGTGAGGTTCTTGACCACGCCCGTGAGGATCGCGCCCTCCTTGAGCTTCTTGAGGGTCTCCTTCTTGAGCTCCTCGCGCTGCTTCTCCAACAGGACGCGGCGGCTGAGGACGATGTTGCCGCGCTTCTTGTTGAACTTGATGACCTTGAACTCGTACTCCTTGCCAATGTACTGGTCCAGGTTGCGCACGGGGCGGATGTCGACCTGGGAGCCGGGCAGGAACGCCTTCACGCCGATGTCGACGGAGAGGCCGCCCTTCACGCGGCCCACGATGGTGCCCTTGATGATCTCGTCGCGCTCGCAGGCGGCGGAGATCTCGTCCCAGATGCGCATCTTGTCGGCCTTCTCTTTCGAGAGGACGACCATGCCGGTTTCGTTTTCACGGACCTCGAGCAGCACCTCGACGGCGTCGCCCGGCTTCACAGAGACCTCGCCCTTGGGCGTGGTGAACTCGCTGATCGGCACCTGGCCTTCGGACTTATAGCCAATGTCGACGATGGCGTAGTCCTTGGTCAGCGCAACGATGGTTCCCTTGACGATCTCGCCCTCCTTGAGGACGCCGTCACCGCCGCGCTCCTTGAGCGAGGCCTCGAACATCGCCGCGAAGTTCTCCTCACCTTCCATGCCGGTCTGCTGGGTCGTGTCAGCCATTAATTTGATTCCGTACCTTCAGAACTCTCCGAGCGCCAAAGCGCGAATAAAGAGCCCAAACCCCTGGTTGAGAGCTCGCCTGCGCCACGGGGAGTGATGGCGCTTGGCGTGGGACCCGGATGGGCCCCCCTGAAAAAGCCGGCGGACCCTAGTGTCCGCGTAGGCATGAAGTCAAGCGACCTACCTGCGACCTCGCTGCGGCCGAGGATCAGGCGGGCGCCAGGCTTTCCCTCGGATGCTCCATCCACTCCGTGCTTGGGGAACGGTGACGGTGATCGGTTCTCGGTGATCGGGCCGATCACACCGATCAACTGTACGGTTTCCCAAGCAAGCGTGCGTCCGAGTGAAGCGGGGAAACTTCGCGCCCCCCAATCGCCGGACCCTGCAATTCGTACAGTGCGAGCCCCGACGACACGGGCCACCTCGCCGGGACTTCTTACAGGCCCGCTCGACCGCACCGCGTAAACCGCCCCGCAGCGCCCGTTCCAGCACCGTATGCACGACCCGGCCAAGTGGCACACGCGTTGCTGCCTGACTCTCCAGACCCAATCACTCGAAAGCCAGTCGGTTTTCGCGTGACGCCCTGCCCGCCTGCAGGGCGGTTGTCCTGGAGGCCGCCTTGCAACTCTCCAACCTGCCGTCGTCGTCGGGCTCGCTGGCGATGTACCTCTCCGAAATCAACCGCTACCCCCTGCTCACACAAGAGGAGGAGCAGCGGTTGGCTCGGCTGTATCGGAAGAACGGCAACCTGCGCGCCGCGCACATCCTCGTCACCTCGAACCTCCGGTTCGTGGTGAAGGTGAGCTACGAGTACCGCTCGTACGGCATCAAGATGAGCGACCTCATCCAGGAGGGGAACATCGGCCTGATGAAGGCCGTCGAGAAGTTCGACCCCGACAAGGACATCCGCCTCATCTCCTACGCCGTCTGGTGGATCCGCGCGTACATCCAGAACTACATCCTCAAGTCGTGGTCGCTGGTGAAGCTGGGCACCACCCAGGCCCAGCGAAAGCTCTTCTTCAGCCTCGCCCGCACCAAGCGCGAGCTGGAGAAGCTGCACGCCGCCGGCGAGAAGCTCGACGCCAAGGAGATCGCCAAGCGGCTTCGGGTGAAGCCCACCGAAGTGCAGGAGATGGAGCAGCGCATGGAGGGCCGCGACCTCTCGCTCGACGCGCCCATGGGCGATGACGGCGGCAACAGCCACGTGGACTTCGTGGTGGGCCACGAGGCGCCGCAAGACGAAGAGCTCAGCTCGAAGCAAGAGCGCGAGCTGGTGACGAGCAAGGTCGAGCTCGCCTTGCGCCGGCTGGATCAGCGCGAGCGCTTCATCATCGAAAAGCGCGTGATGAGCGACAAGCCCATGACCTTGAAGGAGCTGGGCGAGCACTTCGGCTTCTCGCGCGAGCGCGCCCGGCAGCTGGAGATCCGGGCGAAGGAGAAGCTGCGCCAGGAGCTGAACCAGCTCGCCGAAGAGCTCGGCGTCGCCGGCGGCACGCCCGTCGAGCTGCCCATGTAGCCAGGTTCGAAATCGACGTCCAAGCGCCGGCGCGGCTTTGGCCCGCCGGCGTCGTCGTTTCCAAGTGGCCGTGCTCCGGACCGATTTGGCGTTCGCAGAATCGCTGGCTCCAGCCCGATAGAATGAAGGGTGTTGAACCGGGGAGCCGGCCATGGTGCGCAAGACAGCCTTCGCTGCAGTCCTCTTGGGAGTTGGTTTCGCGGGAGGCGCGCTCGCCAGCCCGCGCGATCACCTTGGAAAGATCACCGGGGCGCAGAAGCACCTCGAGGCCGCGCAGATGTCACTCGGCGAGGCCGGCGACGACTTCGGTGGCCACAAGTCAAAGGCGCAGCAGCTCATCAAGGACGCGCAGTCCGAGCTGAACCTCGCCGTCCAGTTCGCTCAGCACTGACGCCGATCAAGGCCCAGCCTGCAAGTTCGTGTTGTTCCGGCCTGGATTCGGGTTATGTACGCCCGTTTGCAGGTGTAGCCCCTTTTGTGGCAAGCAGCAGCCCGTCCGGAGGAGGAACTGGTGGCCGAGCTCGACTTCATGCGCGTGGAGTACAGGGAGCCGCACCTCGTGCGCACCCGCGACATCCTGGCCAAGCACCCCGAGGTGCGCAGCCTCTTCGGCAACACGCCCTCCACCGCGATCTTCCTCTTCGCGATTGTGGGCCTGCAGGTCGCCGTGGCCTACGCGCTGCGCGCCCAGCCGTGGTGGATGGTGCTCATTGCCGCCTACACCATCGGCGCCGTGGCCAACCACGGCTGCTGGGTGCTCATCCACGAGTGCAGCCACAACCTCATCTTCAAGAAGCCCTGGGCGAACCAGCTCCTGCACATCGTCGCCAACCTGCCGATCGTGGTGCCCAGCTCCATCAGCTTCCGCAAGTACCACCTGCTGCACCACAACTATCAGGGCTCCGAGAGCCTCGACGCCGACCTCGCGGCGCCCTTCGAGGCCAAGCTCATCGGCAACACGGCGCTGGGCAAGGCCTTCTGGCTGCTGATGTTCCCGCTGTTCCAGGCCATCCGCATCCCGCGGCTCAACAAGATCAAGTTCATCGACAAGTGGTACGTCGGGAACTTCATCGTTCAGTTCGCCTTCGACGGCCTGATCATCTACTTCTTCGGCTGGAACGCGTTCCTGTATCTGGCGCTGGCGACATTCTTCAGCGTGGGCCTGCACCCGGTTGGCGCGCGGTGGATTCAGGAGCACTTCCTGACCCACGCGCCGCAGGAGACGTACTCGTACTACGGCCCGTACAACATCGTGGCCTTCAACGTGGGCTTCCACAACGAGCACCACGACCTGATGCGCGTGCCCTGGTCGCGGCTGCCCGAGGTGAAGCGCCTCGCGCCCGAGTTCTACGAGACGCTGCACTTCCACACCTCGTGGACCAAGCTGCTGCTGCAGTTCATCTTCGATCCCAAGCTCTCGCTGTACAGCCGCGTGGTGCGCAAGCCCACCGAGCGCGACGCCGAGCTTGCGAGCGCGGCGCCCGTTATCCCTGGCGACACCGCCATCTCGCTCAACCCGCAGGCCTAACCATGTTCTGGCTCGCGCCCCACGAAGCCGTCACGCGTCCCCAGCCGGGAAGCCCGCGCATGTTCCGCGTGGAGTTCATCGAGAAGTACCTCTCGCGCGTGAAGCCCTGGCACATCGTCTCGGTGTGGGGCCCGCTCTCGGCGTACCTGCTGTACCGCGGCCTGCGCGATCCCTCGATGACGCTCGCGACCTGGGCGGAGCTGGTGGCCGGGGGCATCTTCTTCTGGACGCTGCTCGAGTACATCCTCCACCGCGGCGTGTTTCACTTCCCGTTCAACAAGAAGAGCGAGGTCCAGAATGACCTCTCCTTCCTCATCCACGGCATCCACCACGACTACCCCAACGACGCCGACCGCCTGGTGATGCCGCCGACGATCACCGCGGTGGTGGCCGTGATGGTGGGCGTGCCGGTGTGGTTCATCGCCGGGCCGCACGCGTTCTTCCCGTTCTTCGGGGCCACGATGGTCGGCTACATCTGGTACGACCTCACGCACTACGCGCTGCACCACGTGAAGGCCTTCACGCCCTGGGGCAAGCGCCAGAAGCAGTACCACCTGGTGCACCACTATCAGACGCCGCACATGCGCTACGGCGTGACCACCCCGCTCTGGGACATCGTCTTCGGGACGTACGTGTGGGGCTCGAGCGCGCCAGCGTCGGGTGAACAGCAGTCGACCGCCGCGCACTGATGGTCGATATTCGCGTCGAGCGGGTGCTGCCCTTTCCGCGCGAGCGCGTCTCCGCGTTCGCCGGCGACCCGACCAACGCGCCAGCCTGGTACGCGAACATCAAGTCGGTGGAGTGGAAGACGCCGCCTCCGGTGGTCATCGGATCTCGGATGGCGTTCGTGGCCCAGTTCCTCGGTCGACGGCTCGCGTACACCTACGAGGTCACAGAGCTGGTCCCGGGCGACAAGCTCGTGATGCGCACCGCCGAAGGTCCATTCCCCATGGAGACGACCTACCTCTGGGCGGACGCCGGCCTGGGCCACACGCGAATGGTGCTGCAGAACCGCGGAGAGCCGGCAGGCTTCTCCAAGCTCGCTGCGCCGCTGATGTCCGTGGCCATGCGCTCGGCGATGGCGAAGGACCTGGCGCGGCTCGAACAGCGCCTCGGTCCGCGCTGAGACCGTTTCACAGTTCAAAGCCCGCACGCCCGCTACCCACGCGGGCGCGCGCGCTTTTTGGGTTGTGCCGCGCGGGCGGACTTGCAACGTTATGGGCCCGCTTCGCGCGCGCTGCGTGCGCGTGAACGCCTTTCCCGAGGCCCAGATGGCGCACCCCACCGACGACAAGAACTTCCGCCTGCCCGCGTCCGTGCGGCCCTCGCGCTACCAGGCCACGCTGACCATCGACCTCAAGGACAAGAAGTTCGCCGGGCACCAGTCGGTGGACATCGAGCTGCAGAAGCCCACGCGCGAGCTCGCGCTGCACGCCATCGAGCTCAACCTCTCGCAGGTGCACTTCCACGACAAGGCCGGCAAGCACACCGGCAAGGTGACCGTGAAGCCCGCGAGTGAGACGGTGCTGCTCTCGTTCGACGACGAGCTCGCCGCGGGTGAAGGCCGGCTCGAGGTGCACTGGACGGGCGCGTTCTGCGCGGGTTTGCGCGGGCTGTACGCGGCCGGCAGCGTGGCCGTGACCCAGTTCGAGGCCGCCGACGCGCGCCGCGTGTTCCCCTGCTTCGACGAGCCCGCGTTCAAGGCGCGCTGGGCGCTGACGCTGAATGTTCCCCAGGGCGCGGTGGCGCTCTCCAACGGCGAGCAGCTCGATCGCCAGAGCACGGGCACGACGGACAAGGTCGTCTTCAAAGAGACGCCGCTCCTCTCGAGCTATCTCGTCGCGATGGCCGTGGGCGAGGTGGTGTCCACGCCGATGCAGCCGGTGCGTGAAGTGCCGACGCGGACCTGGTCCACGCCGGAGAAGAAGCACCTCGCCGCGTTCGGCCAGGACGTGGCCGTGAACGTGCTCCCGCGGCTCGAGGACTACTTCGGCCTTCCGTACGCGTTCGGGAAGCTCGACCAGATCGGCATCCCCGACTTCGAAGCCGGCGCGATGGAGAACGCGGGCCTCATCACCTACCGCGAGGTGGCGCTGCTGCTCGATCCAGCGACGGCTTCACTCCCTGTGAAGAAGCGCGTGGCCGAAGTCGTGACGCACGAGCTCGCGCACCAGTGGTTCGGCAACTGGGTCACGATGGTGTGGTGGGACGACCTCTGGCTGAACGAGGCGTTCGCGACGTGGATGGCCTACAAGATCGTCGACCAGTGGCACCCCGAGTGGCGGGTGTGGCTCGACTTCGACAACGGCAAGGCCGCCGCGCTCCAGCTCGACGCGCTCGCGTCCACCCATCCCGTGCGGCCGCCGGAGATCAAGAACGCCGCCGAGGCCACCGAGAGCTTCGACGCGATCACCTATGAAAAGGGCGGCGCGGTGCTGCGCATGATCGAGGGCTACCTCGGCGAGGCCCCGTTCCGCGATGGCATCCGGCTGTACATGAAGAAGTTCGCCCAGGCGAACGCGACGGCCGATGACTTGTGGAGCTCGCTGGGCGAGGCGTCGAAGCAGCCGGTGCTCGAGCTCGCGAACGCGTGGATTCGGCAGAGCGGTTATCCGCTCCTCTCTGCGAGCTTGAACGGCAAAGACCTGAGCCTCTCGCAGCGGCGCTTCTTCAGCGCGCCGGGCGCGAGCGGCAAGGAGCAGTGGCCGGTGCCGGTGGTGCTCAAGTTCGAGGACGCGCGCGGCGTGCGCGAGCAGCGCGTGCTCCTGCGCGGCGATCAGAGGATCGCGCTCGAGGCCGAGGGCGAGGTGAAGTGGCTCTGCGCCAACGCCGGCGCGACCGGCTTCTACCGCGTGGGCTACGACGGCGCGCTGATGGCGAAGCTGGGGAAGAACCTGGCGAAGCTGTCGCCGGCCGAGAAGGTGTCGCTGCTCGCCGACGGCTGGGCGCTCGTTCGCGCGGGCAACGCGGAGATCGGCGCGTTCCTCGACTTCGCCCAGAGCTACGGCAACGAGACCGACTACGCCGTACTGGATGAGCTGGTGGCGCGGCTCTCGTCGATCGAGCACCGGCTGGTGTCCGACGCGGACCGGCCCAAGCTGCAGCAGGTGGTGGCCAAGCTGCTGGGCAACCAGCTCGGCCAGGTGGGCTGGGATCCCAAGGCCGATGAGGACTCGGCGCCCCGTCTGCGACGCGCGGCCATCGTGCGCGCGCTGGGCGGCGTCGCGCGGGACGCGAAGGTCGTGGCCGAGGCCAGCGCCCGGCTCGATCGCTTCCTCGGCGGCGACAGCTCGGCCATCGAAGCGAACCTCCAGGACGGCGTGGTGGGAATGGCCGCCCGCGCCGGCGACGCCAAGCGCTTCGATCAGCTGCTCGCGAAGTACCGCGATGAGAAGGACCCCGCGTTCAAGCGGCGCTACCTGCTCTCGCTGACGGCCTTCGAAGACCCGGCCCTCGCCAAGCGCGCGGTGGAGATGGCGCTCGGCGAGACGGTGCCCCTTCAAGATTTGGCGTTCTTCATCGGCGGCCTGCTCGCCAACCGCGCGGCGCGCGAGCAGGCGTTCGCGCTCGTGACCACGCGCTGGGCCGAGATCGAGAAGAAGGGCGGCGGCGCGCCCATGTTGCTCCGCCGCGTGGTGGAGGCCGTGGGCGCCATGCCCGAGCGCCGGCACTACGAGGCGGCGAAGACGTTCTTCGAGGCCCACACCTCCGACGCCATCAAGATGGCCGTGGCCCAGACGCTCGAGCGGCTGGACCAGGACACGGCGCTGCGCGACCGCTGCATGGCCCCGCTCTCGGCGTGGCTCGCCAAGGCGTGACCCTGGGTTAGGATGAGCGCTCGTTGAGGTGAATGACACGTGGTCGCCGCGCCGCAGCTCCCGCAAACCGAAGCGCCGCTCTCGCTGACGCGCGCCGTCTCGCGGCTCGCGGATGACGCCTTCGACGTCGCGGTCGTCGGCGGCGGCATCTCCGGCGTGGCCATCGCCTACGAGGCGGCCGCGCGCGGGCTCAAGGTGGCGCTCGTCGAGCGCGGCGACTTCGCGGCCGGCACGACGACCGCGTCCACGAAGCTGATTCACGGCGGCGTCCGCTACCTCGAGTCGTACGAGTTCGGGCTGGTGCGCGAGGCGCTCCGCGAGCGTCGGATCCTGCTGAACATGGCGCCGCACCTGGTGAACACGGTGCCGTTCCTGATTCCGCACTACGTCCACGACAAGGTGGGCCTGCTCAAGCTCCACGCGGGCATGTTCGTGTACGACGTGCTCAGCTACGACAAGAACTGGAAGGCGCGCTCCGACAAGCACGTGCCGTGGCGCAAGAGCCTCTCCAAGTCGGGAATGCTCGCGCTCGAGCCGGGCCTCCGCGACGACGGCCTCACCGGCGGCGCGATGTATTACGACGGCCAGGTGCCCTCGCCCGCGCGCCTGACCATCGAGTTCGCCAAGAGCGCCGAAGCGCGCGGCGCGGCCATCGCCAACTACTGCGAGGTCGTGGGCGTGCAGCTCGAGGGCGGCAAGGTCACCGCGCTCGAGGTCCGCGACCTGCGCGAGAAGCGCGACGTCAAGCTGCGCGCGAAGGTCGTGGTCAACGCGGCGGGGCTCTGGGCCACGCGGATCATGGGGCTCTTGAAGCACGAGCCGTCGCGGAAGCTGGCGCCGTCGAAGGGCATCCACCTCATCACCCGGCCGCTCCTGCGCGATCACGCCGCCGTCTTCACCACCCGGGCCGGCCGCAAGCTGATGGTCATCCCCTGGCAAGGGAAGAGCCTCATCGGCACCACCGACGAGTTCTACCAAGGCAACCTCGAGCGCATCCGCTGCACGCGCGACGAGGTGGCGCGCATGGTGGCCGAGGTGAACGAGGTGCTCCCCTCTTCGAAGCTGCAAGTCGAAGAGGTGGACCGCGCCTACGCCGGCTGCCGGCCGCTCATCGCCAAGGAAGGTGTGAGCTCGCTGGACCTCTCGCGGCACTGGGAGATCGTCGACCACGCCCACGAGGGCGCAGGCGGCGTGTACAGCGTGGTTGGCGGCAAGCTCACCACCAGCCGCAGCGTGGCCATGCACGTCATCAACCGCGTGGAGCACCACCTCGGCCAGCGCGCGCCCAGCCCCACGCGCACCCTGCCCATCGGCGGCGGCGACATCGGCCCGCTCGTCGACGAGGTCTCCAGCCTGGAGAAGTCGCACGGCCTGCCGCACGACGTGGCCAATGGGCTGGTGCACGCGTACGGTTCGTCGGCGCCGCGGGTGCTGGCCGAGCAAGCGTCGAAGCCGGGCGCGCTCGACAAGCTCCGGCCCGACATGCCCTTCGTGCGCGCGCAGGTGCGGCACGCGGTGCAGCGGGAGATGGCCTTCCGCGTGTCGGACGTGGCCTTGCGCCGCATGGACCTGGGCAACCTGGGCGACCACGGCGCCGAGGGCGGAAAGATCGTCGCCGCCGAGCTGCAGAAGCTCCTCGGCTGGAGCGACGCCGAGCGGGAATCGCAGCTCGCGGAGTACCTCGACGAGCTCGCGATCGATGAGAAGTAGCGCGACGCGTCGACAACCGATCGAAAACGTCTTCTGCAAGTGTGCAGATTCTGTGTGATTCCGCTTGCGCGACACTGTTCGCTTGCGTAGAACGCCACACGTTTGCCGCAGTTGGTCTCGGCGGCTCGATCAGCGAAAGGGGCGCTGCCCATGAAGAAGCTGGCCCTCGTCGTGGCCCTCGTTGGCCTCGCGGCTTGCTCCAAGGACATTCCGCAGAATCCGCCGCCTACGGTCGTGGTGGCGAACTTCAACCCCGGCGCCAACCCACCGGTGGTGCCTGCGCCCAACGACCTCGCGGTCAATCCGGCCACGGGTCTGCTCAACGTGACCACCGGCGTGACGCCGGCGGATCAGGAGTTCGAGCAGTACCTGAACTCCCTGAACGGCTTCCCCGCTGACACACCGGCGACCACCTCGTTCAACGCCGCGGTGAACCCGTCGACCATCACCAGCGACGACGTGCTCATCTACGACATCACCGGTGGCGCCAGCACCGCCACGGCCGTGAGCGGCGCCGCGCTGTCGTACGCCGACGTGAGCGCCACAAGCCACGTGCTCAACATCGTTCCCCCGGGCGCGGCCTGGCTGCCGGGTCACACCTATATGGTGGCCCTCATCGGCTACTCGAGCGGCATCCAGGGCGCCAAGGGCGACCCGGTGGTTGCCGACCTCGCCTGGGCGCTGCTGCGCAGCACCAACCCGCTCGTCACCGGCTGTGACCCCACCGCGGCCACCCCCGCGGGCTGCCAGGCCACCACGGCGCTCATCCCCTCTGACCTCCAGGATCCCGCGGCGCGCCTCGCCGACCAGGGCGCCACCGCCCAGCAGCTCGAGCTCCTGCGCCTGAAGTACGCGCCTGACCTCGACTTCCTCGACAGCCAGGGCCACCCCCGCAACACCGTCGCGCTGCTGTGGAGCTTCCGCATCGCCGACCACATCGTGACGCCGGTCTTCCAGCTGGATCCGAACCCGTGCAACGTGCACATCCCTCTGCCGAACGACCTGGCCATCGACCCCACCACGCACCTGCTCAACGCGCCCGCCAACTGCCCGGGCCAGGGCCCCGCGGAGCAGGAGTTCACGGCCGACTACCTCGATCACCTCAACGGCTTCCCCACGGCGGCCGAGGGCTCGGCGCAGATCGTGGGCGGTCAGCTCGATCCCTCGACCGTCATCCTCGGGCCGAACAACGTGGTCTTCGCCGACCTCACCGCGGCCGCTGACCCCACGGGCGCCACGCCCGCGGCGGTGCCCTCCGCCATCCGCTACGACACCACCAACGGCATCACCTTCGATCCGCCGAACGGCACCAACGGCACCACGGTGGGCTGGCCGAAGGGCCACCAGTTCGCGGTCGCGCTCATGCCGGGCATCAAGGGCGCCCAGGGCGAGGAGCTGATCGCGAGCGATCAGTTCGCGTTCCTGCGCTCCACCCAGCCGCTCGTCGATTGCGACCTCACCAACCCGGCCACCGACCCCAGCACCTGCCACTCCGCGGTGACCCTCGCGCCGATCAGCGACGCCCAGGCCGTTCAGCTCGAGCAGATCCGCCTCTCGCTGCAGCCCGCCTTCGCGGCGCTCGGCGTGGATCCCTCGCAGACCGCGGCGCTCTGGACCTTCACCATCTTCAGCAACCCGGAGCTGAGCTTCAACCTCGCGCTCGATCCGAACCAGGTGGTCGTGCCCTTCCCCTTCAGCGGCCGCGACCTGCCCACCAGCCTGGGCGACATCTTCGAGTGGTGGATCCCCCCCACCGACGGCGGCAACGGCCAGACGCACATGCCGGCGAGCACGCCGTTCGCCGACGCGCTCAACACCCAGGACGGCTTCTCCACCACGGCGCCCGTGGTGACCTCGTTCGGCGCCAGCTTCCCGCGCGACCTCACCGACAACGCCAACGTGGACCCGGCGAGCATCAACCCGACCACCGACGCGGGCACCGCGTTCAACGTGGGCCTGGTGAACCTCTCGGGCACCAGCACGCCGGTGTTCAACTCCTGCGTGAACTGCGGCAAGGCCTCGGGCTTCACCCTGCTGCCCGACGGCGGCCAGGGCGTGGCCGCGGCCGAGCCGGAGCTGCTTCAGATCGTCCCCACGGTGCCGCTCGACGAGCAGACCACCTACGCGGGCTTCGTGACCATCACCCTCGCCGACACGGCCGGCGTGACGGTGGCCCCCGCTTCGGCCTTCTCGCTGATGCGCATGAAGAACCCCATCATCGACCCGGCCACCAACCTGCCCTCCATCCCGGCCATCGCGGCGGCGGCGGCGGCGGGCCAGCTCGGCCCCTGCCAGAGCTACCCGACCAACTGCCAGGCGGTGTCGCTGCTGCGCATCCTCGAGACGGTGCGCCAGGCGTACCAGGGCATGTTCGACACCCTCGACGCCGACGGCTACCCGCGCAGCAGCCTCGCGCTCGCGTGGGACTTCCACACCATGAGCACCTGGTCGCAGCTGAACGCGCTGCACACGGTGCCGAGCAACCCGCTCATCGCCGCGGCCATCCCGCCCGCGCCGAACTTCGTGGCCCCCGCGCCCGCGGCGCTGCTGGGCGCGCTGCCCGCGCAGCTCAAGACCAACATCAACAAGGCCTTCGTGGGCTCGGTGAACACGCCGTTCCTGCTCCGTCAGGGCGCGAGCCGCCCGGCCCCGGGCACCTACGGCCCCATCGACCTCTCCAACCCCACGCCGCAGGCGATGCCCATCATCGTCTATGAGCCCACGGGCACCCCGCCCGCGAGCGGCTGGCCGGTGGCCATCTTCGGTCACGGGCTCACCAGCTCGAGCGTGAGCTCGGTGCTCCTCGCCAACGCGGTGAACGCCGCGGGCTACGCGCTGCTCGCCTACGACGAGCCGTTCCACGGCGACCGCAGCTTCTGCGTGGGCTCGGCGCTCGCGACCGGCGCGCCGTCGGACGATGCCTCCTGCGCGGCGCCCACCGGCACCGCCACCTGCGATGAGTCGCCGACCTCGGCCAGCTATGGCCGCTGCGTGGCCGCGAGCCGCACCGTGGCCTGCGACGCCGCCAGCCTGCCGGCCAACACCCCCGCCGACGCCTTCTGCCAGGCGCAGAACCTGGGCAACTGCACCAACGACGGCACCGGCCTCACCTGCGAGGGCGCCCACCTCGCCACCGACGCCAACGGCACGGCGCTCATCTCCGGCTGGAACTTCATCGACCTTCCCGGCCTGCCCAGCTACTTCTTCCTCAGCACGCGCGATCACTTCCGCCAGGCGGTGGTGGACGAGGCGCAGCTCGAGTCGATGCTGGCGCTGCCGGCGGCGACCACGGGCTCGCTCAACTTCTTCCTCGCGGCCGAGGGCGGCGACGCGCTCGACGGCAGCAACGTGGCCTACGTGGGCCAGAGCCTCGGCGGCATCCTGGGGACGCTCGAGACTTCTGCGAGCCCGCTGGTCGGTCACACGGTGCTCAACGTGGCCGGCGGCGATCTCACCCTGCTCCTCTCCAGCTCGCCCGGCCTGGCCCCGCTGCGCACGGGCCTGCAGACGGCGCTCTCGGCGCAGAACGTGAACGTGGGCGACCCGTCGTACGACCAGTTCATCAACTTCGCTCAGTGGGTGATGGACCCGGCCGACCCGGTGAACGCCGCGGGCAACCTGGTGAACACCATCACGCCCTCGCCGGCCAACCGCGCGGTGCTGGTGCAGTGGATCGATCAGGACCAGGTGGTGGTGAACCCGACCACCGCGAAGCTCCTGGCCTCGGCCAACCGCGACCCGGCCAACCTGCTCGCCGCCGACACCGAGTACAGCCCGAGCGTGGCCGATGTCCCGCTGGCCCAGCGCCACGGCTTCCTGCTCAACGGCTACACGGCCAGCGCGCCCGCGACCGAGGTGCCGGTCACGACTGCCGCGCAGACCGAGGCGGCCACCTGGATCGCCACGGGTACCAAGTAACAACCACCGGCCGCCGGCCTGCGCCCTGCGCGCTCGCCGGCGGCGCAGCCTAGAGACTTTGGGAGGGTTCACATGAAGAAGCTCATCTCGGCTCTTGCGGCGGTGGTTGCGCTCGGGGCCACCAGCCAGGCCCACGCCGCGGGCTTCCAGCTCGACGTGGTCACGGCGCGCGGCACCGGCATGGCCGGCTCGATGACCGCGGCCGTCGATGACGCCTCGGCGTCGTTCTACAACCCGGCGGGTCTGGCGCGCGGTCAGTACTACGACCTCGAGGCCGGGTTGGCGCTGATCGTCCCCAGCTTCAGCTTCACGCCCGCGAGCGGTGGCCCGAGCACCAGCACCGACTCCGGGCCGGTGCCGCCGCCGGGCCTCTTCGCCGCGTGGGGCCCCACCGACGAGCTGGCGCTGGGCATCGGCGAGTTCACCAACTACGGCAACCACCTCTCGTGGCCGGAGTCGTTCCCGGGCCGCTACCTGATTCGCAGCATCTCGCTGCAGAACTTCACCCTCAACCCCACCGCGGCCTTCAAGATTGGCGACCGGGTGCGGGTGGGCATCGGCGTGCAGATCGTTCGCTCGATTGCCGAGCTCACCCAGGACATCAACTTCATCGACAGCGTGGGCTCGGTGGACCTGGGCGCGGATACCTGGGGTGCCGGCGGCAACCTGGGCCTGCAGGTGGACATCATGCCCAAGCTGCTCACCTTCGGCGCGGCGTACCGCTCGCCGGTGGACCTGAACTTCACCAACGGCCTGGCTCACTTCAGCAACATTCCGATCGAGTTCGCCAACACCCTCAAGGACCAGCCGGGCACGCTGGAGCTGGTGATGCCGCAGACGCTGCAGTTTGGTCTCTCGTCGCGGCCCATCGAGCCGCTGCTCCTCGACCTCGACGTCCAGTACACCGGCTGGCAGACCAACAGCGCCATCGTGCTGAGCTTCGAGGACCCGCAGCTCTCGCGCACGGAGCCCAAGAACTGGACCCACAGCTGGAACTACCGCATCGGCGCGGAGTACAAGATCACCCCGTCGATCACGGTGCGCGGCGGCCTGCTCATCGACCCCACGCCCTCCCCGACGGACACCGTGGGCCCGGATCTCCCGGACGCGAGCCGCGTGAACATCGCGCTCGGCGGTCGCTACACGTACAACGACTTCAAGTTCGACCTGGGCTACCAGCTGGTGTTGTTCTCGTCGGTCACCACCACCAACCCGGTGCTGCCCGGCGACTACAAGGGCCTGGCCAACGTGATCTCGCTGACCGTCTCGTACGGCAACCTCAAGTAGCCGAGCCGGCAGAAAGCCATGGACGCCCGATCGCGCGAGCGGTCGGGCGTTTCCATTTTCAGCGCTACTTGCGCGCGCCGAGCAACGCCACTTGCCCGGGCGGCAGCGGCTCGTGGGCCACCGCTTCGATCTGCACGCGATCGTAGGGCGCGGCGTCGCCGGCCGGCAGCTCCTCGATGAAGCGCGACACGCGCAGCAAGAGCCGCTCGCGATCGCGCGGGGCGGCGACGATGGGATAGGTGAGCCAGAGCTCGTCGCGGGCGCGGGTGCAGGCCACATAGAAGAGCCGCCGCTCCTCTTCCTCCTCCTCGAGCTCGCGCAGCGCCTGGGACAT
Organism: Deltaproteobacteria bacterium; assembly: GCA_018266075.1. Lineage (GTDB taxonomy): Bacteria > Myxococcota > Myxococcia > Myxococcales > SZAS-1 > SZAS-1. The sequence continues at coordinate 18,308 of JAFEBB010000057.1, forward strand.
GGGAAAGCGGCCGTCGGCGAGCCAGATCACGAACACCGCGCGCCACTCCAGCCCCTTGGCCTGGTGCACGCTGGAGAGCACGACCTTCTCGTCGGGCGTCTCATCGGCCACCACCGCTTCCTCGGCGGCGAACTCGTTGAGCAGCGCGATCTCCGCGAGGAAGCCCTCGAGGTCCGGGTACTGCGAGGCGTACTCCGAGAGCTGGCTGATGTCCGCGGCGCGCGACTCGGCGTCCTCGAGGTAGGTGAGCTCGAGGTGTTGCCGATAGCCGCCCTCGAGCACGGCGCGCACCAGCTCGCCCGGCGGCGACGTGCGGCCGGCGGTGAGCTGCTGGAGCATGGTGCGGAGCGCGTCGAAGGCCGGGAGCGCCTTCTTGGCCACGTGCGCGCGGAGGGCCTCGCCGGTCATGGCGACCAAGGGATCCGGCTGGCGCACCGCCTCTTCCCAGAGCCGCTCGGCGCTGGTGCCGCCCACGCCGTGGACGAGCTTCACCATCCGCTTGAACGCCAGCTCGTCGTGCGGGTTGTGGACGAAGCGCAGGTGGGCGAGGACGTCCTTGATGTGCGCGCTCTCGATGAACCGCACGCCGGAGCGAACGGTGAAGGGAATGCCGCGCTTGGTGAGCTCGAGCTGGATCTCCAGCGCGTGCGAGTGCGCGCGGTAGAGCACGGCCATCTCCGAGAGCGGCACGCCCTCGTCGCGGAGCTCGAGGATGCGCTGGGCGACGAACTCCGCTTGCTGAAAGACGTCGCGCAGGGCGACCAGGGCGGGCGCCATGCCGCTGGGGCGCGTCGAGGTGAGCTCCTTCTTGAACTGCCGCCGATTGCACGCGATCGACGCGTTCGACAGCGCCAGGATCTCCGGCGTGGAACGGTAGTTGCGGGTGAGCTTGCACAGGCGCGCGTCGGGATAGCGCGCGGGAAAGTCGATGATGTTGGTGAAGTCGGCGCCGCGGAAGCTGTAGATGCTCTGGGCGTCGTCGCCGACGACGGTGAGGTTCTTGTGCTCGGCGGCCATGAGGTCGATGAGGTCGCCCTGGAGCCGGTTGGTGTCCTGGTACTCGTCGACGAGGATGGCCTTGAAGCGCCGCTGCAGGAGCTGCCGTACATGCGGGTGATCCGTCAGCAGCCGCTTCCAGAGGAGCAGCAGGTCGTCGAAGTCGACCATGCCCTGCTCCGCCTTGCGCGACACGAAGCGCTGCGCCGCGCGAAGGATCTCCTCCTCGAGCGGCAAGAACTGCGGGCGCTCCTTGGCGAGCAAGTCGAGCAGCGGCTTCTGTCGATTGATCGCGGCGGAGATGAGCTCCACCAGCAGATCCGCCTTGGGGAAGCGGCGGGCGAGCTGGCCCATGCCCAGCTCGGCGACGCAGGTGGCCATGAGCTCCTTCGCGTCCGCGCGATCGAGGAGCGAGAGCGGCCCGTTGAAGCCGAGGTGGTGGGCGTGCTCCCGAAGGAGCGCGAACGCCACGTGGTGGAACGTGCCGCCCAGCATGCGCCGCGGATCGACGATGGCCTGGGTGAGGCTGGCCACGCGCGAGAGCATCTCCTTCGCGGCCTTGTTGGTGAAGGTGAGCAGGAGGATCTGCTCGGGCGGCGTGCCCTTCTCGATGAGCCGGGCCACGCGGTAGGTGAGCGTGCGGGTCTTGCCGCTGCCGGCGCCGGCGATGACGAGCACCGGGCCCGCGGGCGCGTCGACGACCTCGAGCTGCTCGGGGTTGAGCTCGGCGGCGTAGTCGAGGCGCGCGGGCGCGGGGCGCGCGGTCTTGAGGACGTACTTCCGCTCCTGGCCCATGCGGGCGCACACTACCGGAACGCGCGTTCAGAGGCGATGGGGGAGCCGATCGACCGAGCGGATCCGGCGGTCGTCAGGAACGCGCGTTCAGAGGCGATGCCCGCGGCGGCTATCCGGCCTGCGAGCGATCGAGCTTCAAGTAGATGGGGACCAGCGCCGGGTCGTTGATGCGGAGGTTGTAGACCTCCTCACCGAGCAGAAAGATGGCCTGGTCGTAGTACTCGCGGGCCGCCTGGATCTCCTGCTCCTTGTCGGCGGCGCTCGCATCGAGCTCGGCGAGGGCGGCGTTGTACTGCTCCACCCGCTCCTCGAGCTGCTTCTCGAGGTCCACGATGCGGCCCTTGGCGCGAATGGCCTCGGAGGCCGGCGAGTCGTCCTCGGGGAAGAGGATCTTGTCGGCCTCGGCCTTCATCTCGTTGATCTCGCGCTGGCGGCGCATCACGTCCATGCGGGCCATCTTGATGCTGCCGCGCGAGGCCTCGGCCCGGACCTTGTCGCCGAGCTCTTCGGCGTTCTTGAGCTTGGCCTCTTCCTTCTGCACCGAGAGCTTGGCGTGCTTGATGTCGTTCTCTTTGGAGGCGATCTTCTCCTTCGCCTTCTTGAGCTTGTCCTCGGCGAAGTTCACGCTCTTCTTGTACTTCTCGAGCATGGGCTCGAGCTCGGCCTTCTCGGCCTCGACGGCCTCGCGGAACTCGTTGTAGGCGCCCTCTTCCTCGTCCATCGCGCCTTCGATGCCCTTGAGCTCCTCTTCGCGGGCAGCGAGGGTCTCTTCGGCCTTGAGGACGCGATCCATGCTGCGCGGCGCATTGGGGCGGCCGCTGAGCCGCTCTCGGGCGAGGTCTCCGAGCTTGAAGACCAGGTCGTTGTAGTTCTCGGCTTTCGGCTCGGGCATGCGGAGAAGATTCGACCGCGCACGGCGCGGGGAGTCAAGGACGGCGCGGGCTACTGAAGCGTGGCGCAGAACGGCGCGCTGATGTTGCCCAGGAGGTTGGTCGCGTCGTCCATGACGACGTTCGGCTGGGCGTCGAGCTGCACGGTGTTCGCTGGGCCGTTGATGTTGAGCTGTCCGCTCGCGGCGTTGTGATCGGAGTAGCCGCCATCCGGATAGAAAGTGCGAAGCGTGAGCGAGTCCGTGTCGAGTCCGAAGTTGTCGCTCGGAATGACGTAGGCGCCACCATTGAGCGCGAAGCCGAGGTTGTTCTTGGCCTCCGCAAAGACGATGCGCGTGATGTAATCGGGATGCCGCCAGACTGCAGGAACTCCGCGCAGGTGATGGGCTGGTCGTAGAGCACGAAGATCACGTCGCTCAGGTCCGCGCCGCCGCCATCCGCCGTCGCCGTGAACTCCAGCGCGGACTGCACCGTGAACGCATCCGGGCCGGTCAGCGTGCCGCTGCCCTCGCCGCCCGTGCTCGTCGTCGTGCTGGTGCCGGTGGTGGTGCTGGTTCCCGTGGTGGTCGACGTGCTCGTCGTCCCGGTCGTGCCCGTCGTGGTCGTGCTGCTGCTCGAGCTGCTCGTGGTGCTCGTCGCCGTGGTGCTCGAGCTGCTGCTGCTCGACGTCGCCGTGCTCGTGCCCGTGCTCCCGCTCGTGCCCGTGCTGGCCGTGGTGGAGCTGCTGCTGCTCGAGGTGCCGGTCGTCGTCGTCGTCGCGGCGCCGCTCGAGGCCGCGCCACTCGAGCCCGTGTCCGTCGTCGACGCCGCGCTGCCGCTGGTCCCGCCCGTCGACTGCGCGCCCGTGCTGCCGTTGTTGTTGCCCGTCCCGTTCGTGCCCGTGCCCGGGAAGACGCACTGGCCCAGCACCGCCTCGCAGACCTTGGAGCTCGCGCACTGCACGCAGGCCGCGCCGTGGTTGCCGCAGGTCTGGTTGCCGGCGCTCTGACACACCCCGCTCGCGTCGCAGCAGCCGCCGCAGGTGTCCGGACCGCAGCTGCTGCCGCCGCAACCCGCGAGCGAAGCCGAGACCGTCAAGACAGTGATGATGATGAAGAGCTTCATGTCGACCGTCCTACGACGAGCCGTCCGGCCGCGACAAGCTGCCCCAGCCGGGCGTCAGGGTGCCCGCGCCAGCCGCACGTAGTCCGCGAACTGCCGCTCGAAGGCGCGCCGCGACGTGCCCACCGCCTGCTGAAACGCGGCGTCGAAGGTGAGCCCGCCCTGCATGGCCTGGAGCAAGCGCTGCACGGCGTCGACCCCGTGCGTGTCGACCAGGTATGTGAAGGCCTGGTGGGCCGCGCCGTACACGACGTCGGCCTGCTCCTGGTAGAGCGCCTCCGCGTCGGCGATGGGATCTTCCTTGTGGCTGCGGTACCAGCCGGCGAGCTGGACGAGCGTCCCGCGACGATAGCCCTGCTTCGCCGTGTAGCTGGCCATGCCCTCGCGGAACCAGAGGGGGATGCCCTTGCGGCTCCAGTCGTCCTCGTTGGCGGCGAGCTGGTACATGACGCAGTGGGTGAGCTCGTGGAGCAAGAGCTCGTCCACGTCCTGCTGGTCGCTGCGCAGGATCCCCCACGTCGCCGGCGACTGCACCCAGACCTGCCGGTACCGCGCCCAGGCCCGCAGCCACCCGAAGCCCCGTCGATCGACGGCGCGCTCGAGCTCGTCGTGCGAGGGCTCCACCAGCACCGTCACCGGCGCGCGAAGATGGCCCCACGACGCGAGCCGGGGCGCGGCGCGCTCGATGGCGAGCTGCACCTGCCGGGCGGCGTCGGCGTCGGCCGCGGCGTAGCGCAGGACGAACGGGCCCGCGGCCGAGTCGGCCACCTCTTCGCGATCGAGGGGGATGGCGTGGGCACACCCCAGCGCGCCGAGCGCGATGAACGGGGCGACCCAACGCACGGCAGAAGCAGAACGCCGGGCGGCGCGCGTGGTCAAGCGGGCCGCGCCAGCTGTCCGGGCCGCTCGAGCTGCGCGAGCTCCAGCACCGCCGGCGCCACGTCGAGCAGCGACGTCGACCGCTTGGCGATCTGTTGCGCGCGCGGCCCGAAGCAGAGCAGCGGCACCGGATTGAGCGTGTGCGAGCGCGTGCCCAGGTCTTCGCAGTTGCCGTGATCGCTCACCACGAGCAGGTGATCGCGCGGATCCAGCGAGCGCACGAGCGCGCGCAGGAAGGCGTCGAGCTCCCCGAGCACCGACACCGCGCGATCCATGTCGCAGGCGTGACCGGCCTCGTCGAGCAGGAAGTGCTCGAAGAGCACGAAGTCGTGGTCGTCCATCAGCGCGGTGAGGATCTCCGCGGCGGCCTGGGGCGTGCGCGAGGGCACGTCGAAGCCGTGGCGCTTGCGCGTGGAGCCGGTGATGTCGTGGGTGAGCGCCTGCGAGGCGGCCGCGTGCTCCAGCGTCCGCAACGGCCCATGCGCCGAGGCCGCGCACGTCGACGCCGAGGGCTGCAGGCGCCGCCGCATTCGCGGCTCGATCTGCAACGCCGGCGCGCGCGGGCCTTCGTAGGGCAAATCCAGCAGCGAGAGGTAGGGTCGCGGGTACGCGTTGGCGAACGTGGCCCGACCGCCCGCCGCGCCGACCTTCTTGAAGATCGACTCCGCCGCCAGGAGCTGCTTGAGCTTTCCGTTCGGGAAGCCGCAGAGGTGCCGCCCCAGGTGCGCGGACGCGTTGCAGCCGGTGAAGATGGTCGCCTGGCCGGTGGCCGACTGGGGCCGCCCCTCGACGCCGAGCCGCGCGTCGACCGGGGCCAGCGCGCCGCCTGCGGGCAGGGCTTCTCCGGAGCCGTCCTCGAAGTGCGAGAGGAGGCTCGGAACGCGGGCCAGCGGGTTGCGCGCAGCGTCGCGCTTCCCGATGCCCACCCCGTCCACGAAGACCAGCGCCACCGACATGCAGGCATCCATAACACGCACGCCCCCTGCGCGCGCTCGCGCGTTCGGAGGCCATGCTGCCAAGCGTCAAAGGGGCGTGCCGGCGCTGGGAAGCGCCCCCCGCACACCCACTTCTACCGAGTGCTCCTACCGAGTGCTGCTGCGGACACAGGCCTGGGCGAGCAGGTACAGCGCGAACGCCGCGTCTTCCCGGCTGGGCGCGCCGCTCGACAAATCCAGCAGCCGGCGCAGCTCGCGGCCGTCCATGCCGAGCAGGTAGCCGCCGAGGATCTCCTCGCCGCGATCTGTGCCCGCCAGCGTGCGAATCAAGCGGAGCGTCGAGCTCACGACCTCTGGATGGTCGCCCGCCGCGTAGCTCGCCTCGAGCGCGGCCACTTCGGCGCGCAGCGAGGGCGGCGCAAGCCGGGTCAGGAACGTTCCGCCGCGCTCGCTCGGCTCCCAGGCCTCGGGCTCATCCGGCTCGGGCGGATCGGCAGGTGCGAGCCGCGAGAGCGAGGGCCGCGCGGGATCGGTGTCCTCGATCTCTTCGGACTCGAGATCCGGCGAGAGCACGCGGGCGGACGCTGCGCCCACCGCGTGGTGCGAGGCCGGACGCGCCGCACGTGCCGGCTCGGGTCGCGGCGCCGGAATGGGCGCGGGCGGCGTGGGAATCGGCGCCACCAGCTGCATGTCGTCGCCGGTGCCGTGGAGTGGCTCGGTGAGCTCGCGAATCTGGCTCTCCAGCGAGCGCGCCGCGGACACGTCTGCGGGGTTCACGGCCTGCACCGACGAGATGGGCCGCTCGCCGCCCACCACGCCGCGCGCCTTGAGCTCGCGGATGACGAGCCGGGTGATGGCCTTGAGCGAGTCCATCACGCCGCCGCCCTCGGTGGCGGAAGCTTCGAACTCGGGCGCCTGGAAGCGGTTGAGCGCCTCGTGCAGCTCGGACACCGCCAGCACGCGCTTCAGGTCGCGCTTGTTGTACTGGATGACCAGCGGGAAGTGGGCGAGGTCGATGCCCTCGTCGCGCAGGTTGTCGACGAGGTTGTCCAGCGCCTCCACGTTCCGCTCCAGCGCGTCGGGTTGGCTGTCGGCCACGAAGACCACGCCGTCGGCGCCCTGGAGCACCAGCTTGCGGGTGGCGTTGTAGAAGACCTGCCCGGGCACGGTGTACAGGCCCAGGCGCAGCGCGAAGTTGTTGATGCGCTCCACCTTCACCGGCAGGAAGTCGAAGAAGAGCGTGCGGTCGCCCTCGGTGGCCAGCGCGGTGAGCTCTCCGCGCGCCGTGGGCTTGACCGAGTCGTGGATGCGCTTGAGGTTGGTCGTCTTTCCAGAGAGGCCGGGGCCGTAATAGACAATCTTGGCCGCCACCTCGCGCGCGCTGACGTTGACGGTACTCACGTCCGACAGTCTAGGCCGGCCCTGATTCCCGGGAAACATCCCCCTCGCCGTGGTGGGTAAGCACCCGCCAAACCAGGTAGGCCACGATGGCCAGGTTCACGGCCAGCACCATCGCGCGCAGCACCGTGGGGTGGTGAACCAGCGCGTGCAGCTCCAGCGGAATCAAGGCGCCGGTGGCCACGACCACCCACCAGGCCGCCCAGCGCTGCCGGTAGTGCAGCCCGATGCCCTCGGCCGCCGTGGAGGCGGTGTCCAGCAGCAGGATGAGAGCGGCGATGCCCACGTTCTTCGAGGTCACATCGGCGGTCAGCCACTGCGAGAGCGCGTCCCCCAGGCCAGCGAGGTGCCACCGGCTCACGTCGACCGCCAGGCGATGCGCCAGCCGAACCACCCCTCCGTGGGCGTGCACGTGCAGCAAGATCGCCGCAAGGATTCCCGTCGCCACCGACTTGCAGAGCTTGTAGGCGACGATGAGCTTGAGCCCCGGCCGGTTGGACGCGAAGTGCTGCACGCCAGCGACGTTGGCGACGTCGCGACCCGGCAGCAACTCAGGGCTTGGAAGCGAACTTCTGCTGCAGCTTGCGGAGCACGTTCTCGGGCACGAGGCCGGTCACGTCGCCGCCGAGGCTGGCCGCTTCGCGCACCAGCTGCGAGGAGATGTAGAAGTAGTCCTCGCCGGTCATCACGAAGACGGTCTCCAGCGCTGGGTTCAGCTTGCGGTTCATGTTCGCGAGCTGGAACTCGTAGTCAAAGTCCGACACCGCCCGCAGCCCGCGCAGCACCACGTTGATCCCGCGCTGGCGGGCATGCTCCACCATCAGCCCTTCGAAGGTCTCGATCTGCACCCGCGGATCCGGCACCGCCTCGCGGATGAGCTGGATGCGCTCTTCCTTGGTGAAGAGCGGCGTCTTCTTGGGGTTGTGGGCCACCGCCACGACGAGCGTGTCGAAGAGCCTGAGCCCGCGATAAATGAGCGAGAGGTGCCCGTTGGTCAGCGGGTCGAAGCTGCCGGGATAGAGGGCGACGCGGCCGTTCACGGGCTGAACTGTCACCCGCGAACCGCACCCGGTCAAGGCAAGTGCGCAGCGCGGCGCGTCAGGGCGTCGGACGCCGATAGAGTCGAATCCGGGTGTCCCCGAACTTGCGCTCGTCGACCTGCGGCAGGCGCGCGTCGTTCGGCGCCGGCTCGCGCTTGTCGGTCTCGATGATGAGCGTGCCGCCGTCGGCCAGCACCTTCGACGTCGCCAGCCGCTCGACGAGCCACGTTGCCGCCTGCGCGTCGTAGGGCGGGTCCGCGAAGATGAAGTCGAACGCATCGGCGCGGCGCTCGCAGAGGTCCAGCGCGCGCGCGGCGTCCATCTTGAGCAGCTCGGTGTGCTCCGCGAAGCCGAGCGTGGTCAGATTTTTTTCGATGAGCCCCTGCGCCTCGCGGCCGTTGTCGGCGAAGACGGCGCGCGTGGCTCCCCGCGAGAGCGCTTCGAGTCCCAGCGCGCCGGTGCCCGCGTACAAGTCGAGCACGCGGCCCTCGAGCCACGGGCCGATGATGTTGAAGAGGCTCTCGCGCACGCGATCCGAGGTCGGACGGATGCCTTCGCCTTTCGGCCCTTGAATCGGACGTCCGCGCGCGGTGCCGGCGATGATGCGCATCAGTACCCCGGCCGATCGGAGAGGGCGCGCATCACCCGCGCAGCGGCGCCGCGAATCGGGTCTTTCTGCAGCGCGCCCAGGGCCTCGGCGTAGATCAAGGCTTCCAATCGCAGCTGGGTGGGCTCGTCGATCGACTCGAGCTCGCGCGCGCGATCCGGACGCGCGCGCGGGCCGAGCACGCGCTCGGCGATGCGCTGCATGTCGGCCGACAAGTCCACGCCGCGGATCCCCGGCTTCGATTCGGCGACGGGGAGCTCCACCTCGGCGTCGAGCGCGCCTGCACCCTCGGCCGACTCGAGCGCCACGAGATCGAAGCTGACGTTCGCCATCTGCAGCTCTTCAATCGCGGCGGCCGCCTCGTCGGCGCGCTCGGCGCGGAGCACCACGGGCAGCTCGCGCTCGCGCACCGCGGCCAGGCCCGTCTGCAGCGTGGGCAGCGCATTCTCCGGCAGCGTACGGGCCAGCTGCAGGACGACCTCCGTGAAGCCGGCGTCGAGGTAGCGCTGCACCTCGGCGCGGAGCCGCTCGCCGGCCTCGTCACCGCCGGGAATGGGAATCGGCGCAGTGCTCATGAAGAGCGGCCCCTGGTAGCCCATCTCGTCGGCGGCGCGAAAGACGGCCGAGGCGAACTGTGGCGCGCTCGGTCCGGCGCCTTGCAGCGCACCGGGCTTCACCAGTCCGAGCACCGCACCCGCGTCGCGCGCGGCGCGGAGCAGCGCGGGCACAGCGAAGAGCGCGGGCGCGACGGTCCGGGGCAGCGGCGCAGCGTCCGCTCGACGCAGATCGCGCGGGCTGAGCACCAGCAGCGGACTGCCCTTCGGCAGCGCGCTCACCACGTGGGTGGGCCGCAGGGAGCGCAGGGTCTGCAGCCAGGCCGGAACGGACATGCGCCTGCTCTATACCTCAGCGCACGGCCAGGGTGCGCAACGGCCACATCGCGGTCTTGAGCAGCCGTCGCAGCGCCTGCACGGGCCCGCGCGGACGCACGCCCTGCCCGTCGCGAAACGGATCGAACCGGAGCGTCGTCTTCTCGTCGACCGGCGCGCCCAGCGTCACCCGGGTCACGCCCACCCAGGTGCCCGGCGCCACCTCGCCCTGCAGCTCGAGCCTCGCCGCGCCCACCGCCGCCGCCCGCGCCAGCCGCTCCTCGCGCGTGGGCCCGGCGAAGTGCGCCTTCTCGGGCACCAGGCGGAAGCGCAGCGTGCCCACGTCGTCGGCCTCGAACGCGGAGACGGCGTAGTAGTCGTTGGCGAGGAAGTCGTGCACGTCCGTCGTCGCGGGCGCGAAGAGCGTGGTCAGCGGCTGGCGCACGGTGGCGAAGAGCATGTCCTGCTCGCGGTCCTCGCGACCCCGGAAGCGAATCGCGATCGCCAGCAGATCCGGCAGCTCGCGATCGCGCCAGAGCGCACCCGAGAGCCGGACCCGCGCGGGCCCGGCGAGCCGCTCGGCCAGGAGCCCCAGGCCCGCCGCGCCGGCCAGCGGCTGCGCGTCGGCCTCGTAGGTCACGCCGCGCTCGTGCAGGAGCCGATCGCGCGGCGCCAGCGAGGCGAGCTCGACGAGCCCGTCGAGAACCGCGGCGAGCCATGGACGGGCCATGGGCTCAACCTGACGATGTCAGTGTCCGCCGTCGAGGGCCGGCCCAGCAGGCGGGAGCGCGTTGCCCTCCTCGTCGAGCTGCACCACCTTGGCGCCCTTGGGCGGGTCCATGTGGAAGAGCGAGAGATCGGGCGCGCCGTTGAGGGTGATGTCTTTGTACTTGTAGGTGAACGTCCGGCCACCCGTCGCGAGGACGAGGGTGTGCGGGAAGCGGCCGCCGGGCTCGTCTTTGAAATCGTCGTAGGTGAGCTCGAAGCTCTGCGGCCCGGTGAAGACGGTGTGGACCACGTCCAGCGTCTTCGTGTCGATCTCCAGCACCTGCTTCACGCCCTGCAGCTCGAGGGTGAGCAGGTAGCGGTGGCGCTCGGCGTCGAGCACGAGCGTGCCGTCGTCCACGCCGATGCGCGGCACGTGGCCGAGCAAGAGCGTCACCGCGTTGCTGCAGGTGAACGGCAAGCCGCCCACGAAGCGCGAGAACACCTGCACGGAGTCGGGGCCCGTGTAGAAGACGTTCTTGTCCGGGTCGTAGACGCTGAACACGTTGGCCGCGCAGACGACCACGCTCACCAGCTTGCCGAAGATGGCCATGCTCTCGATGTGCAATTCGGCGGGCAGCGTGGCGGCGACGAACTGACTCAGCGAGCCCGAGTTCTCCGGTGCCTCGACTTTGAAATTCGCGTTGCCCTGCAAGGTGACGAAGCGCGTGTCCTGCTTGGCGAGGAGCTGGATCATCGCCTTGGCGTCGGTGATTTCTCCCGAGGGGCCGAACTCCGGTCCGCGGTGCGGACAACCCGCGAGCAGAAGGAGCGAAACGATCGCGAGCCGGTTCATGCCGACGCCTTCGCGAGTGCGCGATCGAGATCGGCCCAGAGCGCGTCTGCAGACTCGAGCCCCACGGAGATGCGCACCATCCCCGCATCGACGCCCGCGGCCGCGAGCTCCTCCGGCGAGAGCGCCGCGTGCGAGCTCATCACCGGCAAGCTGCACAAGCTCTCCACGCTCCCGAGCGACGCCGCGCGCGCGATGAGCTGGAGGTTGTCGAACACGCGCGACGCGGCCGGCAAGCCGCCGGAGACGGTGAACGTCACCATGGCGCCGAAGCCCCGCATCTGCTTCTTGGCGAGCGCGTGGTCCGGATGCGACGTGAGGCCGGGATAGCTCACCGCCGCGACGCGCTTGTCCTTCGACAGCTTCTCCGCGAGCGCGTGCGCCGTCGTTTGCTGCCGCGCGAGGCGAACATCGAGGGTCTGCAGGCCGCGCATGAGCTCCCAGGCGGGCGCGGGATCCATGTTGTTGCCGAGCACCTGGCGGAGCTTGCGAATCGGCTCGATGTGCTTTTCGGAACCGAGCACGACGCCGCCGAGCACATCGGAGTGGCCGTTCAGGTACTTGGTCACGCTGTGCATCACGAGGTCGACGCCGAGCTCGTTGAGCTTCTGGATTCCCGGCGGACCGAACGTGGAATCGACGATCGTCAGCGCGCCGTGTGCGCGCGCGGCACGGACAATCGGCTCCGCATCGACGAGGCGCAGCGTCGGATTCACCGGCGTCTCGAAGTACACGAGCTTGGTGTTCGGCTTGAGCGAGCGTGGATCGGAGAGCGACGCCGCGTCGACGAGGCGAGCGGAGATGCCCCAGCGCGGCGCGACGTGCGCGAGGAACTTGTGCACGCCGCCGTAGATGTTGCGCGCGGCGAGCACCTCGTCGCCCTGGTTGAGGTTCGCGAGAATCGCGGTCGTCGCCGCGGCCATGCCGGAAGCGAACAGACAGCCGCGCTCGGTTCCCTGGAGCTGGGCGAGCTGCTTCTCCGCGGCGTCGACGGTGGGGTTCTCGTAGCGGCTGTACATGAACAGCCCGGGCAGCTCGCCGCGGTTGTAGCGGTCGAGCTCCGCCGCCGACTCGAAGCGGTGGGTCACCGAGCGGACGAGCGGCGGCACCAGATCGCGCGAGGTGGTCATGGGGCGGCGGTTTAGCACGGGCACGCAGTCGCGGGCTCCCGGTTTCCTGTGTCCAAATCCTTAAGACGCAGAGCCGGGTTAACTTCAGCCGCCTCATCGGTTATCTGGTGGTCGAACCGGGGCCCTGCCCCGCTCGCCCGACGTGCGGCCAGGCACTCCCCTTTTGGCCGGCACGGTCGCACCTTTGCAGGTAGATTTGCCCATTGCCCGGCACTTGGCGGGCGCGAGGATTCCCGTGAGTGGAGCCGAGCTCTTTCACCTGATTCGCACCGGCGGCGCGGCGATGGTGGCCATCATCGCCTGCTCCATCCTGTCGATTGCCGTCGCCGTCGAGCGCACCATCGCGCTCTGGAGCGTGGGCTCCGACGCCCGCAACCTGGGCGAGCTCATCTCGCGCCACCTCTTCCGCGGCGACATCGAAGAGGCGCGCAAGGCGTGCGAGCGCTCGCGCAGCATCGCCGCCGACATCTTCCTGGCCGGCTTCTCGCGCCACGGCCGAACGAGCTTCGACGCCGTGGCCAGCGCGGTGGAGCGCGAGCGCCAGCAGGTCGGCCTCAAGCTGCGCAGCCACGTGTGGATCCTGGGCACCATCGGCGCGACGGCGCCGTTCGTGGGCCTCTTCGGCACCGTGTGGGGCATCCTGCACTCGTTCCACCAGATGGCCGCCACCGGCCAGGGCGGCTTCGCCGTCGTCGCGGGCGGCATCTCCGAGGCCCTGGTGACCACGGCCGGCGGCATCCTCGTCGCCGTCGAGGCGGTGGTGCTCTACAACTTCTTCCAGACGCGCCTCTCCCGCACCGGCGTGGAGCTCAAGCTCGCGGCCGACGAGTTCCTGGAGCTGCTCAAGGAGCGGCCCAACCTGGCTGCTGCCGCGGGTGCGCCCTTGCCCACCGCCGAGCAGAAGCCGGCGAGCGCCTGAGGATTTCGCATGGCGATGAGCAAGCTACCCGGTGACAGCGAGGAAGGCGCCGACGGCGTCTTCGCGGACATCAACATCACCCCGCTCACCGACATCTTCCTGGTGCTGCTGATCATCTTCATGGTCACCAGCTCGGCCATCGTGGAGTCGCAGAGCGGCACCGCGGGCGTGAAGGTGAACCTGCCCAAGGGCGGCGCCACCGACGTGCAGACCACCCAGCAGGACCTCGCCGTGGCGGTGCTTGTCGACGGGCGCATCATCATCGGCGGCAAGGTGATGACCCAGGACGAGCTCAAGGCCGCGTTCGAGTCCGCGCACGGCAAGAACCCGGACATGACGGTCATCGTCCAGGCCGACGCCGGCGTGCCCCACGGCAAGGTCGTGGACGTGATGGAGCTGGCCAAGGGCGCGGGCCTCGCGCACCTGGCGATCGCCACACGGGCGCAGTAGTCACGCCGCCTCGGCGACCTCGGTCGGCGGCGCGAGGGGAAGCTCCTGCACCTTGCGGCTCCGCGCCTCGACGTAGCTCGGGAAGTGCGCCTGCTCCCAGATCGTCGCCCGCGTGCGCAGCGTCCCCATCAGCCAGTCGCCCAGCGGCAAGAGGAAGTTGGTGTTCGCCTCGGTGTCGAGGTGGTGCAGGTAGTGGTGCCGGTCGAGGAAGCCAAAGAACGGCAGCTTCTCGAGCGCGCTCTGCCCCGGATAGTGGACGGCGTCGTGCATGCGCACGAAGAGCCAGAGCTCCACGGCCAGCCCGCCGCAGAACGAAGCGGTGAACCACGGGTTCTCCGCCAGGAGCGCCGTCGGCAGGACGACCGTCGCCGCCGCCACCGTGCCGTAGAAGAGCCACTGGGCGCCCATGGAGAGCACGCGGCTCCACGCCGAGTCACACATCACCGCCGGCTGGGGCGGCCACACCGGGATGTAGTTGATGGGGCCGTCGTGCACGTAGCGCGCGGGCGTGTAGTGGATGAAGTGGTGCCCCCGGTGGTGCAGGTCGTAGATGGCGCGCAGAAGCGGCGGTCGCCAGCGCCGGTGCATGAGGAAGCGATGCACCAGCCATTCGCCCACCGCCCCAACGAGCACCGAGGCGCCGAGCCCGAGCCCCGCGAGCACCACGTTGGGCACCAACCCTCGCCGAGCAGCCACGACGAGCGTGGCGTGCAGGAGCGACGTCCCGATGATCACCGAGAGGACGCGCGCGGCCGGCGGCCTCGGACGGCGCCCGTCCGACGAGGGCGACACGGCTTCCATGATCTCCCCCTCGGCGCAGCGGCTACTTGAGCCACTTCAGCCACTTCTTCTTCTCGGGCTCCGGCTCGGCCTGCTTCTGCGCGGGCTGCGCCGGCGCGGCGGGCTTCTTGGCGGGCTCGTTCTCGTCGAGGTAGGCGCGGAGCATCTTGTCCAGCTCCGAGACCGACGAGCTCGGCCGCGCGGGCGGTACGCCCTTCGACGCCGGCCGCGCCTGCACCGGGTTCGACTTCGACGCCGGCCGCGCCTGCGGCAAGCCTCCGCGCGGCGCCCGCGCGAGCTCCAGCGGCGCCTCGTCGATCGGCGGCATGGTCATCGGCCGGCTCGAGGGGGCGGGATTCGGGGTCGGCTTCACCAGCCCGGCGAGCGGCGACGTATCCGGCGGCGGGGGCGGCGGCGTGGCTGCGGGTCGCATCAGCCCCGAGATCGGCCCGGTGTCCGCAGGCGTCGGCCCGGACGGCTCGGGATCCATCAGGCTGCCGAAGAGCGGCGCTGGCTCGGGGATGGCGAGGTCCACGTCCTCGTCGTCCACGTGCACCGTGCCGGTGAGGATGGGCACGGAGAGGTCCTCGGCCGAGGGCGTGAACGAGAGATCGACCTTGAACGGCTGCTTCGGCTGCAGCACCTGGAGGTAGAGCCCGAAGTCCTCGCTGGAGGCCATGGGCACCTTGCCGGTCTGCGCCAGCCGGGTGATGTCGTTGGCGAAGGCAGCGCAGTCCGGGTAGCGCTCGTCGCGGTTGGCGGCCAGCGAGCGCCGCACGATGGCCGCCAGGTCCGGGTCGATGCCGGGCACCAGCTGCTCCACGGGCGCGTACGCGCCGCGCGCCACGCGCTGGATGATCTCCGGCGTCTGCCCGAACGGGTACACCGGCGCGCCAGAGAGCATCTCGTAGAGCACGCAGCCTGCAGCGAACACGTCGACGCGCCCGTCCACCTCGCCCGTCAGCAGCTGCTCGGGCGCCATGTACTGCAGCTTGCCCTTGATGGTGTTGCCGTCGTCCTCGCCCTTGCCGCCCTGGTGCGCCACGCCGAAGTCGGCGACCTTGATGGCGCCCTCGTATGAGAGCAGCACGTTCGCCGGCGAGAGGTCGCGGTGCACCACGCCCAGCGAGCGGCCGCGCTCGTCGGTCAGCCGATGCGCGCCGTCGAGCCCGCGCAGCACGCCGATGGCGAGCAGCGTGGCGAACTCCAGGGGCAGCGCCTTGCCGAGCTGCTTGTGCGCGGTGATCACCTTGCGCAGGTCGGAGCCCTCCACCAGCTCCATGGCCAGGAAGAGCTCGCCGTCGGTCTCCGCGAACTCGAAGACCTGGATGAGGTTGGGGTGCATCATCCGCGAGCAGAGCCGTGCCTCGCGGACGAACATGTCCACGTACTCTTTGTTGGTGCGCGCCTCGGGGAGGATGCGCTTCACCGCGACCATCTTGTCGAAGCCCAGGGCGCCCGGCAGGCGAGCCTTGTAGACCTCGGCCATGCCGCCGCGGCCCAAGATCTCCAAGAGCTCGTAGCGACCGAGCTGCTTGAGCGCCTTGTCTGGACCTGCCGAGGCCGCCATCGAGAGCCTTCTCCACCTTCCCTGGAGCGCACACGCGCTCCAAACGCCGGGCCCCCGAGCCGTGGCGTCGATCGTGTAGGCGGCGGCCTCACCTGCTCCGTCAGCCGAAACGGGCGACCCCTTGATTATCGCGGGCCTCCGCGCGGGGCTGTCAAGGAGCGGCCGAAAGGGCCAGAACCACGCAGATGTGGACGAGCGACACCGACAGCTTGCCGCGCCTGCGGGGTGTGCCCACGTTCTCTTGGGGGAGGGGCGTCGTGGCCTGTCGCTTTCTGGAGAGCCGGGGGCACCTCTCGCGGCGCTGCGGCGCCAGCGAGCCTTCGCGTGAGCCCAGCGCGGTGGAGCTGAAGGAGCTCTGCCTGGCGGCGGATCAGCGCGGCTGTCCCTACCACCGGTTCCGCAAGTGCTCGGGCCGCGCGCTGCGCCAGGAAGACCACCGGGCCTGGGAGCACAAGCGCCGCGACGAGGCCGCGCGCAAGGCCCAGAAGCCCGCGCCGCCTTCGCCGCCGCGGCCGCGCACCGAGCCGGGCCCGAGCTTCATCATCGAGTCCTTGGCGCCGCCGTTCTCCTCGCGCGGAGGCCACCTGTCGTGACGGCCGGAATGCTGGCGCTCTGGCTGTTCTCGGCGCCTGCCACGCGCGGGGCGCCGCCGATGGAGCGGCCGGTGCACCACATCCTGCCGCGCAAGCCTTCACACCCGGTGAAGCTGCCGCCGACGCACGGCCGCCGCGACCGTCACAAGCAGCGCGTGGCCAAGAACTAGTTCGAACTAGTTCTCTTCGACCACCGCGTAGCCGCGCTCGTTCAAGGTCTGCTTGAGCTCGGCGATGTGCTCGTTGCCGCGCGTCTCCAGGGTGACCTCGACGAAGGTCTCGCCCAGGTTGAGCGTCCGGCTGAACGTGCGGTTGTGATATATCTCGATGATGTTGGCCCGCTTCTCGGCCAGCACGCTGGTGAAGCGCGCGAGCGCGCCGGGGCGGTCGGGGAGCTTTACCTGGAGTCGCACCAGGCGGCCGTCCTTCACCAGGCCGCGCTCGATGATGCGTGAGATGAGGTTCACGTCGATCGAGCCGCCGCTGAGGATCATCGCCACCTTGCGGCCGTTGGTCTTGACCTTGCCGTTGATGACCGCGGCCAGCGCCGCCGCGCCCGCACCTTCGACGACGGTCTTCTCGCGCTCGAGCAGGAGCAGAATCGCGTTGGCGATCTCCTCCTCGTCCACCGCGACGATCTCGTCGACGTACTTCTGCACCACCGGGAAGGTGATCTCGCCCGCCTGCTTCACCGCGAGGCCGTCGGCGATGGTGACCGCGGGCTCGAGGACCACGCGCTCGCCCTTCTCCACCGCGGTCTTCATCGACGGCAGCACTGCGGGCTGCACGCCCACCACGCGGATGCGCGGGTTCACTTCCTTGAGCGCCGTGGCGATGCCGGCGATGAGCCCGCCGCCGCCAATGGGAACGACGACCATCTCGAGATAGGGATTCTGCTCCAGCAGCTCGAGGCCAACGGTGCCCTGCCCGGCGATGACGGCCGGGTCGTCGAAGGGGTGCACGAAGCAGAGGTTCTCGGCGGCCTGGATGCGGCGGGCCTCGGCGTAGGCCTCGTCGAAGTTGGCGCCGTGGAGCACCACCTTGGCGCCGTGGCCGCGCGTGCTCTGCACCTTGATGAGCGGCGTGGCCTCGGGCATCACGATGGTGGCGGTGATGCCCAGCCGGCCCGCGTGGTACGCGACGCCCTGCGCGTGATTGCCCGCCGACGCCGCGATCACGCCGCGCGCGCGCTCCTCCGCCGAGAGCTGCAGGAGCTTGTTGCACGCGCCGCGCTCCTTGAAGGAGCCGGTCATCTGGAGGTTCTCGAACTTGAACCAGCAGGCGGCGTCGGTGAGCTTGGCGAAGTGCTCGCTGCGCACGCAGGGCGAGAGCTTCACCTGATCGCCGATGCGCTTCCGCGCCGCTTCAATGTCGGAGAGCGTGACCATTTGGCCTCGGGCGCTTCTAGGCGTGTGCCCGCGCGGAAATCAAGGATGGAGCGGCGCGCCGAAGGCGTCTTGCAGTGCACGCTTCAGATCACGCTCGTTGCCGACGCCGAGGCTCACCCGCTTGAGCCCGAAGCGCGTGCCCCAGCCCTTCTGCACCGACATCGCCGCGCGGTAGCCCGCTTGCTCGGCGAGGTCGCGCGTCTGGCTGGTGAAGGAGCCGAATGGATACGAGAAGAAATCGACCGGGTGCCCCAGGCGCTGCGCGAGCTGCGCCTTCGAATCTCGCAACTGCGCGAGCTGCACCTCAGGCAGAGCTCCCGATAGCCGCTCGTGCGTGACGCCGTGCGACTCGATCACGAAGCGGCCGCTCTTCTCCATCGCCTCGACTTCGGGCCAGGTGAGGAAGCCGTGGTCGCCCTTGGCGTCGTGCTCGACGTGCCGATGCGCGTCGTCGTCGCCGAGGAAGCTCGTGACCACGAAGGTCTCGGCCACCATCTTGTGCTTCTCGAGCAGCGGGAGCGCCTCGGTGAGCTGGCAGCGCCGGCCGTCGTCGAACGTGAGGATCACCGGGCGCGCGGGGAGCGTGCCGTGGCCGTCGCGGGCGTCGAAGAGCTGCTCGAGCGTGACGGGCGTGGCGCCATAGGCCTCGATGTCGGAGAGCTCGCGGTCGAACTCCTCCGCGGGCACGTCATACACGTCACCGGAGCAGCCCTTGCCCACCGCGTGCCAGAGGAAGATGGGCACCCCGCGCGCCGGGTTGCAGCCACAGAGGGCCAGCGCCAGCAGCGGCAGCAGCCTCGACATATCGCGATATATCGAAATCAGAACGACCAGTTCTGCAGCACCTTCTGGAACTCGCTGAGCTCCTCGTGCCGCGAGCCGTCGGCCTGGGCGAGCAGGTCCACCACGCGCTGATCGAGGCGGGCCAGACGCTGGCTGAGCACCTTGGCCACGTTGCGCACGACCTTGAGCGCGGCCACGGCGTCCTGGCCGAGCAGGCCCTGGAAGCGCGGCGCGGGGATCTTGAGCAGCACCGCGTCGCTGGAGGCGCTCACGGTGGCCGAGCGCGCGCTCTGCTGCACCAGGCTCATCTCGCCGAGGACGGCGCCCGTGGTCACCGTCGCGATGGGCCGGTCCTTGCCCTCGCGGTCGCGCTTGAGGACCTCGAGCTCGCCGGAGAGGACGAGGAAGAGCGCGTCGCCGGCATCACCCTCGCGGAAGAGCGCCTGGCCGGCGACCGCGCGGACCTCTTCGCTGAGCGCGTGGATGGTGCGGATCTCGGCGTCGGAGAGCCCGCGGCAGACGTCGCTCTGGGCCAGCGCGTTCATCGGGACAGCCATCGGAAACCTCGGCGGACAGGGCGGCAGGAACCTAGCACGGAGTGTACTTGGTGGCTGGCCTGCGATTCCGGGTTAGGTTGCGCGCGCCATGGGCGTGGTCTTCGGCTTGGTCGCGGCGGTCTTCTGGGGCACCGCAGACTTCCTCGCGCGGCTCGCAGCCGAGCGCGTGGGCAGCGTGCGGACCATCTTCTACATGCAGTGCCTCGGCACCCTGTTCATGGGCTGCGTCGTCCTCGTGCCCGCGGCCCAGCCCTCGTGGCCCAGCGCGCAGGTGCTGCTGCTCGCGATCGTGCTCGGCTTGATGAACGTCACCGGCGGCTCGCTGCTGTATCGCGCGCTGGAGATTGGGACCGTTTCACTGGTGTCGCCGGTGTCGAGCACGTTCTCGGCCGTGACCGCCATGCTCGCCATTGTCGTCGCGGGCGAGCGGCCGCCGATGCTCACGCTCTTCGGATTGGTGTTGTGCGTGCTGGGCGTGATCGCCGCGTCGGTGCCGCCGAAATCTGCGACCACGATCAGCCGCCGCGGCATTGGTCTCGCGGCCCTCGCGGCGTTGAGCTGGGGCATCTCGTTCTTCGCGCTGCGCTACGTGGTGCGCGATCTGGGGCCGTACTTTCCGGTCTGGGTCTCGCGCGCCACGAGCGCCATCGCCCTCGGCCTGCTCGCCCTCGCCCGACGCCAGAAGCTGCCCGCGCCCAAAGGCGCCTGGCTCTTCATCGCCGGCATCGCCGTCTTCGACTCGGCCGCGTTCGCCTTCTACAACCTGGGCATCTCCGCGGCGCTGACGTCGGTGGTCGCGGTGATCGCCTCGCTCTATGCGGCCTGGACGGTGCTGCTCGCGTTCTTCATCCTCCGCGAGCGATTGGGCGCGATTCAGTGGGCAGCCGTGGCCGTGATTTTCCTGGGCATCGGGCTCGTGTCCGGCGGCTGAGTCGAGGTTATGTTCGCGCCATGAGCATCTGGGACTACATGAAGCCCGCGGCGCAGAGCGTCTCGGCGAGTGACGTGGCGCTCGACGGCCCGCGCACGCTGCTCGTGACCTGGAGCGATGGTTCGCGCACCCCGCTCCCCGCCCGGCTGCTTCGGCAGCAGTGTCCCTGCGCGGCCTGCGTGGACGAGTGGACCCACCAGCGGACCCTGAAGCCAGAGACCGTTCCCGCAGATATATCGATTCAGGAGCTGCGGCCCACGGGCAACTACGCGGTACAGCTCGCCTTCAGCGACGGGCATTCGACCGGCATCTTCACCTGGGTCTACCTGCGCGAGCTGACGGCCAAGTCGGTCCTCGGCACGTAGCAGCTACTTCACCAGCCGCAGGTGCCCGCGGCGGATGCCGGGCGTGGGCTCGGCGTTCGGCGTCGTGGCCTGGGCCTCGCTGGGCGCGGGCTGGGCCGGCGCCTGCGACGCGCGCGCCTTGCGCTTCTCACCCCAGAGCGCCTGCGGCCGGTTCATCTCCAGCTCCTCGAGGCTGTAGCCCTCGCGCTGCAGGCGGGCCAGCGCGGCCTCCACCATCTCCTCGGGGAGGTCCTCGGGGAAGATCGTGGGCTGATCGGTCTGGTCCGGCTGGGACATCGCGAACACGGCGCTCCAGGGCACCGACACCGGGAACCACGCGCCGTTGAAGCGCAGCGTCTCGCGCACGCCCCAGTCGTTCACCACGAGATCCGCGCGGCCCTTGGCGTGGTTGAAGTTGAGGCGCAGCCATTCCTGGTTCTTCAAGTAGTCGGGCACGCGGACGCCAGGCCGGCGGGCGTCGAGGTGCAGCATCACCACGCCCTTCTGGACCAGGCCGTTGAGGCTGCTCTGCTTGTCGGCGGGCGTACCCATGCTCATTCCCCGGCTCGGGACCCCGAAAATCGGGGGGTCACGGCCCTTACATACTCGATCCTGGGGGTGTCGTGCTCGCCGTCGAGAAAATCGTCATTTCCGCCGGGGGCGCATGCCCCGCTCGATGTCGCGGGCGTGCTCGCGGGCCTTGATGTCCTGCCGGCGATCCTCGTGCGTCTTGCCCTTGCAGAGCGCCAGCTCGACCTTCGCGCGGCCGTTCTTGAAGTAGAGCGAGAGTGGGATGAGCGTGTAGCCGCCCTTGGTGATCTTGGCGGCGAGGTGGTCGAGCTCCGAGCGGTGCAGGAGCAGCTTGCGCGAGCGGACGGCGTCGGTGTGGCCATACGCGCCCGCGTGGGAATACGGCGTGATCTTGCAGTTGATGAGGAAGAGCTCGGTGCCCTTGGGGACGCCGTACGCGTCGGAGAGGACCGCGTTGCCCTCGCGCAGCGCCTTCACCTCGGAGCCGCGCAGCTCCAGGCCGGCCTCGAGCTTCTCCTCGATCGAGAAGTCGAAGCGCGCGCGCCGGTTCTGGGCGATCACCTTGATGTGATCGCTCTTCTTCTCGGGCTGCGGTGCATGCTTGCCGGCCATTGGGACGCGCCTTCTAGCACGCGCGCGTGCGCACGCGGGCCCAGATAGACGCGCGAGACGCCGACTTCCCGACTAGCCGATTGCGACGTTGTCGATCAGCCGCGTCTTGCCCACGAACGCGGCCACGAGCAGCCGAGCGGGCCCGTCCACGCGGGTCAGCGCCTCGAGCGACTGGCTGTCCACGAGCTGGACGTAGTCCTCGCGGGCGTCGGCGGCCCGCAGCTCCACGCGCACGCGCTCGAGCAGCTTGGCCACGTCGCGCTCGCCCTTCGTGCACGCGTCGCGCGCGGCGAAGATTCCCTTCGACAGCGCCAGCGCGCGCTGCCGCTCGTCGGCCGTGAGGTACGAGTTCCGCGAGCTCATGGCCAGCCCGTCGGCCTCGCGGATGATGGGCATGCCCACCACGTCGATGCCGAAGTTCAGATCGTGGTTCAGGCGCTGGAGCACGCGCAGCTGCTGAAAGTCCTTCTCGCCGAAGAGCGCCACGTCGGGCCGGAAGATGTTGAAGAGCTTCGCCACCACCGTCGCCACGCCGCGGAAGTGCCCCGGCCGACTCGCGCCATCCAGCGGCTTCTGCACCTCCGTCACCTCGACATGGGTCTGAAACCCCTGCGGATAGACGTCGGCCGGCTGCGGCGCGTACACGAACTGCACGCCCGCAGAGCCGCACTTGGCCAGGTCACCCGACAGGTCCCGCGGGTAGCGCGAGAGATCCTCGTTCGGGCCGAACTGCGTCGGATTCACGAAGATGCTCGCGGCGACAACATCCGCGCGCTCGCCGCCCTCGCGCATCAGCGAGAGGTGGCCCTCGTGCAGAAAGCCCATGGTGGGCACGAGCGCCAGCTTCTTGCCGGCGCGGCGCAGCTCCGCACACCGCGCTTGCACCGCGCGGGCCTCGGCGAGGACCTCAGGATTCATGATCTATCTCGATATGTCGCGATCTAGACAGGCACGCCGTAGACGGGGCCGGCCTTCTCCTCGCCGTCGGCGTCGGTCTTCACCATGCGCACCGGGCCGCCGCGGAAGCTCTGGGCTTCGGTCGGGAAAGCCTGGTTCCGCACCTCGCCGAGGTACGTCTGCACTGCGCCGGTGATCACCTCGTGGAGGTTGGCGTAGCGCTTCACGAACTTGGGCGCGAAGTCCGGGTTCATGCCCAACAGATCGTACGAGACCAGCACCTGGCCGTCGCAGTGGATGCCCGCGCCGATGCCGATGGTCGGAATCGTGAGGCTGTGGGTGATCTGCCGCGCGAGATCGAGCGGGATGCCCTCGAGCACCAGCGAGAAGCAGCCGGCCTGCTCGAGCGCGCGCGCGTCGCGGAGCAGCTGCTGGGCCTGGTCCTGGTCGCGGCCCTGGACCACGTAGCCGCCCATCTTGTGCACGCTCTGCGGCGTGAGGCCGATGTGGCCCATCACCGGGATGCCCGCGCGGACGATCTTCTCGATGACCTCGGCGAACGCTTCGCCGCCCTCGAGCTTCACGCTCTCGGCGCCACCTTCGGCCACCAGGCGGCCGGCGTTCTTCACGGCCTCGTTGCTGCCGGCCTGGTAGCTCATGAAGGGCATGTCGCCCACCACGTGCGCGCGCTTGGCGGCGCGGCTCACGATCCGCGTGTGGTAGACCATCTGGTCCATGGTCACCGGGAGCGTGCTCTTCTCGCCCTGGATGACCATGCCCAGCGAGTCGCCCACCAGGAGCATCTCCACGCCGGCGGCGTCGAAGATGCTGGCGAAGGTGGCGTCGTAGGCGGTGAGCATGCCGATCTTCTGACCGGCCTGCTTCATGCGCTTCAGCGTGTGGATGGTGACCTTGTCCTTCACGGTTCACCTCCTGTGACTGTGGGGCGCCGCCGCATCGGAGCCCGGACACACGAAAGCCCAACTCCGTAGTGGCGAAGTTGGGCTCTCTGGAACCGCGGCATGCGGGCCGCGGGGACTGCCGTCTCCTCTGCCGTGGGTCACCGTCCGTCGCCGGATCGCCGCCCCGTGCTGAGTGAAGCAACTCTAGTGCGCTGCCCTACGTTTTGCCACCCGAGGCCGCGCTCGCCAGCGTGAGGTGTTTGACGCCCTGCGTATGGTTCTCGATCAGGTCCACCACGTGCTCGAGATCCGCGGCGTTGCCCACGTAGTCGAAGTCGGACGTGTTGAGGATCAGGAGCGGCGTGTCGCTGTAGTGGCCGAAGTAGTCGTTGTACGAGCGGCTCACCTGCTCGAGGTAGCCCGGGTCGAACTGGCGCTCGAACTCGCGGCCGCGCTTTTTGATGCGCCCGAGCAGCACGTCCTGGCGCGCCTGCAGGTAGATGACGAGATCCGGCTTGAGCACCCGCGGCGCCAGCGCGTCGTACACGCGCTCGTAGAGGGCGAGCTCGTGCGAGCTCAGCGTGAGCTGCGCGAAGATCTTGTCCTTGGCGAAGAGGTAGTCGCTCACCGTGACCGGCTGGAGCAGGTCCGGCTGGAAGATGTCCTGCTGCTGCTTGTAGCGGCTGAGCAGGAAGAAGAGCTGGGTCTGGAAGGCGTACTTCTCGCGGTCGTCGTAGAAGCTGGAGAGGAACGGATTCTCCTCGACGATCTCGAAGACGGTGCGGGCGCGGTAGCGGGCGGCCAGGGCGTTGACCAACGAGGTCTTGCCGACCCCGATGGGCCCCTCGACCACGATGTAGCGCGGACGATTCACTCGCTGCTCCCAGCCAAGCGCGAAGCCGACGCTTTAAAGCACAGCGATCGCGAACCTGTCTACGGCCCGACCTTCTACTCGGATCAGTGGTGCTTGCCTGCGGGCTTGACGAGCTTCGGCTTCGCCACCGGCTCCGGCCCGATCTCTTGCTCGAGCGCGTCGAGCTCGTCGCGGACCTGGTCGAGATCCGGATCTTTCTCGAGCGCCACGTGCAGCTCGTGCCGCGCGTCGATCTTCTGGCCGAGCTCACCAAGCGCCATGCCCAGGTACGCGTGCGCCTCGCCCTCGTCGAAGCCGCCCGCAATCGACGCGCGCAGCTGCGCGACGGCGTCCTGGTTGAGGTCGTGGTTGTAGAGCCACACGCCGAAGCTGGCTTGCGCCTCGGGCGACGGGTCGGCCTTGTAGCTGGCCTCGCGAACCGTGCGCGCGTCGGCCATGCGGTTCTGGTCCTCGAGGAGATCCACCAGCGTGTCCGCGGCGTCGGTATCCGTGGGCGCCTCGGCGAGCCGCTTGCGCAGCGAGGCCTCGCGGGCGTTGTCGGTGGCGCGCCGCGCGGCCTCGAAGCGATCGCGCACGGCCTTGGCCTTGTCGAGCTGGCCGCGCTCCTCATACTCGCTGGCGAGCCGGACCGCGAGGCCCTGGTCGCTGGGGGAATCCTCGAAGCGGTGCGCGTCGGCGTCGAGCTTGAGGTCCTGGGCGTACTCCTGGTTGCTCTTCACGCGCGTCGAGAGCGCGAACGGCAGCCCCACGGTCCCGAGCACCAGCGCCACCTCGAACACCACGAGGCCGATCATCTTGTTCCGCTTCGACGTCGCCAGCATGGCGCGCTCGTCGGCATCGGCGTCGGTCTGCTGCGCGGCCACGGTGCGCGGGATGACCATCGTCTTGCCGAGCAGATCGGCGAGCGTGCGGTTGTCCGGGTGGCCGAATGCGACGAGGTGTCCTGCCCCGGCGGCCATCAGCAAGAGCGAGCACAGCGCGAAGCCCCAGCCCATGCCGCCGAGCACCGCCGAGAACTGCGCCGCGCCCACCATCGACGCGATCAGGCCGAGCACCACCGCGCCCAAATACGCAGCCGGTCCGTAGCCGCGGCCGATGACTTCGCGGAAGAGCAGGTCCAGAAAATCAGGCGGCGTGCCGTCGCGGCTCACCAGCTCGAGGCCGAAGAGCCGCATGCCCAGCGTGGCTTGAAACGCCGCGAGCGGAACGACGGCATAGCCCAGCACCGCGGCGATGAGCGCCCACACCGGCAGCGACGCCGCGCCCACCCGGAACGGAATCCAGAACAAGAGGAAGCCCAGGCCCACCACGGCGAACGCGTCGAACGCGCCGGCGCCGATGCGCGGCCCGAGGGGCGCGGGAGCGAGGCGGGGCAAGGCTGGCTGGTCGGGATCGTGCTCGCTCATGGTGTCGCTCTGCGAATAGCACGGTCAGCCGAGCCGTCACCAACGCGTCACGAGATATGTCGAGAACCGCTTTACTTCGGGGATCTGGGGTCCTAACGTTCCGGACCGAAGAGACACGCAAACTTTCGAGGTCACGCCATCGCATGACGCGAAACGGTCGCTCCGAGTCGTCCGCAGCTGTTGCAGCCGACCCCCTCTTCGCCGTGGCGATGTTGCGCATCGCCCTGGAGCTCAAGAAGAACCTCACGGATCCGCTCGACGTCATCGCGGCGCGCGTGGCCCAGCGCATGCGCCTCGACGCCGCAGCGTTCCGCGCGTACCTCGACGGCAACCTCGGCTTGCTGAAGAGCGCGGGCCCGCGGGTCAGCGCGAAGGCGCCGGCGCGGGCGGTCCCAGCGCACGCTCCACGGCGGCGAACTCAGCAGGGCTGAGCGTCTCCGCGCGGCGTTTCCCATCGATGCCTGCCGCGGCGAGCGCCGCGTCGGCCGGGAAGCCTCCGGCGTCGAGCGCGTTGGAGAGTGTCTTGCGCCGCTGCTGGAATGCGGCCTTCACCAATTTTTCGAAGCGCTCCTCGCTGAGCACCTCGGCGCGCGGCTTGGGCAAGAAGTCGATGCGCACGACCGAGCTCTCCACCTGCGGCGGGGGGAAGAACGCGCCCCGAGGGACCTCGAGCACCACCTCGACTTCGGCGTAGAGCTGCAGCAGCACCGAGAGCAGCCCGTAGTCCCGCGTGCCCGGACCTGCGGCGAGGCGCTCGGCGACCTCGCGCTGCAGCAAGAAGACACATCTCGATATATCGCGACGCTGGTGCAACGCCTGGAACGCAATCGGCGAGCTGAGGTGGTACGGCAGGTTTCCCACCACGGCCACGGGCTTGGTCCCGGCGACGTCGGCGAAGACGATCTCCGCGGCGTTCTCGGCCACCACGCGCACGTTGGGCAGCGCCAGCTCTTTCTCCAGCACCGTCACCAGCTCGCGGTCGCGCTCCACGGCCACGATGTTCGCGCCGCTCGACGCGAGGTGCCGCGTGAGATGTCCCAGGCCCGCGCCGAGCTCCACGCAGGTCTCGCCCGGGCGCAGCGTACACGCGCGCGCGATCTCGCCCAGGATGTGGTCGTCGCCGAGGAAGTTCTGGCCCCAGCTCTTCTTCGGCCGCAGCCCGTGGCGCCGCAGGATCTGGTTCGGGGTCTCGCTCATCCAATCCGCCAGGCCGCGTTGGCCTTGATGTCCTGGCCGCGCGGGCCGGTGCGCCTCATGGCGAAGAAGCCTGCGGCGGCGATCATTGCGCCGTTGTCGGTGCAGAACGCGGGGCGCGGCACGAAGAGCTCCAGGCCTGCACCTTGCGCACGCGACGCCGTCAGCGCCCGCAGCCGCGAGTTGGCCGCCACGCCGCCGCAGAGGACGAGCTGCTCGAGTCCGCTCGCCTTGGCCGCGGCGATGGCCTTCTTGCTGAGCACGTCGCAGATCGCCTCTTGAAAGCTCGCGCACAAATCCGCGAGCGCCTGCCCCTGCGGCATGCCGTGCGTCTGGAGGTGGTGCAACACCGCGGTCTTCACGCCGCTGAACGAGAACTCGAGGTTCTGTCCGGGCAGCGCGCGCGGAAAGCGGATGGCCTCGCGGTTGCCGGTCTGCGCGAGCTGATCGATCTCGCGCCCGGCCGGATAGGGCAGCCCGAGCAGCTTGCCGACCTTGTCGTAGGCCTCGCCGGCGGCGTCGTCGCGCGTGGAGCCGAGCAGCCGATACCCGTCCTCGCGAACCTCGTAGAGCGAGGTGTGCCCGCCCGAGACGACCAGCCCCAGGAACGGCAGCGTCGGCGCGCGCTCCTCGAGCAGCACCGCGAGCAGATGTCCCTCGAGGTGGTTCACGGCGACCAGCGGCTTGTTCACGGCCAGTGCGAGCGACTTCGCCACCTGCACGCCCACCAGCAGCGCGCCAATCAAGCCTGGCCCGGAGGTCACGGCGATGGCGTCGAGGTCGGCGAGCTGGGTGTTCGCGCGCGTGAGCGCCTCGTCGACGACCGGCAGAACCTGAACCAAATGGTTACGTGACGCCAGCTCGGGGATCACCCCGCCCCAGCGCCGGTGCACGTCGATCTGCGTGGACACCACGTCCGCGAGGACGCGCCTTCCGTCCTCGACCACGGCCGCCGCCGTCTCGTCGCACGAGGTCTCGATGCCCAGGACTTTCAAGGCGCGCCTACTGGTGATCGGCCTTGAGCTGGTCGAGCGCGCTCTGGATATCGCTCGCCTGCGCGCCCTGCGGGAACTTCTGCAGATAGAGCGAGTAGGTGTCGATGGCCTGCTTCCACTTCTCGGTGGTCTGGTAGGCCACGCCCAGCGCCGCGAGCGCCTTGTCCGCGCGGGCGTTGCCCGGGTCGGCCTTGAGGCCCTTGTCGAGGAAGGGGATGGCGGCCTTGGCGTCGTTGTCGAGGAGCGCGAGGCCCAGGTCGAGGTTGGCGTCGGCGCCGTCGGGGTTGAGCCTGAGCGCCTTGCGGTAGAGCTGCGCGGCCTTCGCGGTCTGGCTCTTCACGTACGCCGTCTCGCCGTCGGCCACGAGCTTGGCGTACTCGGCCGCCTTGGGATCCTCGGGCTTGGTGGCGTTGTCGGGCGGCTTGGCCTGATCCGGAGGATTCGCCTGCGCGTTCTCCGGCGGCTTCGCCTGGTCCGGCGGCTTGGCCTGCGCGTTCTCCGGCGGCTTGGCCTGGTCGGGCGGATTCGCCTGCGCGTTCTCCGGCGGCTTGGCTTGATCCGGAGGATTCGCCTGCG
>JAFEBB010000058.1 GCA_018266075.1 Deltaproteobacteria bacterium
GAAATCATCGCCCGAGGGCGCTCGGGAGGAGATTTTGCCGGAGAAATCTCGATCCCACCTACATTCGCACACAATTTCTCGCGCGAAATCCCTTCATGGCGGCCCGGAAGGCAGTTTGGCTCGCGAGCTCGAATGATTCGGGCATGAGCGCCTTGAGCTCGCTCGCGAAATGGCCTCCGCGATCCGGAGAACTCAATTCCGCACCGAGGAATGGCTTTCCGCGATCCGCAGGGCCCGATTCCGCACCGCGGAATCTCGGTCCTGGTTTCGCACGTGCGAAAGAACGCCGCGTCGCAGCTTTCGCGGGTGCGGAAATCGGGAGCGCACGCGCTCAAATGTGATCGTCGGCGCGCTCGAGGCGAACGTCACCTCGCACTGCCGACCCAGGGCCGGCCACGACCTCCTCATATGCGCGCGCACGCCGTCGTCGCCGCATGACCTCGGGGTGTCCGCGCGGCGATCGCGAGGTGTCCGCGCGGCGATCGCGAGCAATCATTCTGAGCGATCGTTCTGAGCGACCTCTGGAGCGCGAGCTCTGCTCGCCACGCGTGATTCCGCGCGCTTCGTCATCCGGACAGTGTTGGCATTCCTTTCGCAAGATCTCTTCACGTGACTGCGACGCGGAGTGAAGTCCGCGCCGCGGCCACGAGGGCAAATCCAACCAAGGAGCGACGCATGAACGCCTCGATCGAGGTGGAGGGGAGCGGTGTGCCGAGTAGCTCGGCCAACGCCGCTCCAGGGCAAGTGACCGCGGAGCCGACGGCCTCGGCCAACAGCAGTCCAAACCAGGAGCCAGTCATGAGCACGAGCGACACCAGCAGCACCGCGGAGCCGACGGCCGCGGCCACCAGCAGTCCAAACCAGGAGCAGGTCATGAACACGAGCAACACGAACCCCGTCCCCAGCAACGGTGCGCCGAACGCGTCGGCGAGCTCAGGAACCACCAACCCGGCGCCCGCGAGCGACAAGCCCGCGAGCGCCCGGAGCCGTGGTTCTGCCAAGGCGAAGAAGCCCCGGGCGCTGAACAAGGACGGCAAGCCGCGCAAGGAGTACACGCCGTTCGACCCCACCGACGTCCTCAAGGAAGGCGCCGCGGCGGTGGGCAACGCGGAGGGCATCACCGATCCCGTCATCATCAATGACGTGACCCAGGTGCGCGCCCTCATGCAGCCGATGCGCGGCCTGGCCGGCGCGATCCGCTCGGCGCGGAGCACGGCCATGGCCGAGCAAGCCACGTGGGAGGGTGACGACAAGAAGCTCGAGGCGGCGGCCCGGCCGGTGTTCGGCGTGCTGCGCGCGACCGACGACGGGCGGGTCTGGCTGGAGACCTGCAAGGCGTCCTCGTACACCGATCGCGTGTCCAACCTCAGCGCGGGGTTGGCGAGCAGCGGCTACGTGGTGCCTGACCAGCTCCTCCAGCCCATGGCGGCGGCGCTGAGCGTGGCGGAGGCGTCGAAGAAGCGCTACGACGACGCGCAGGCGGCCAAGGACAAGGCCATCGCGAGCTACTCGACCGCCAAGGCCGAGCTCGAGTCCGCGACCTCGGCGCTGAAGGGCAGCCTGGTCCGCTACAAGGCCACCCAGCGCGCCCCGAGCGCGAACGTGGTCCAGCCCGTCACCCCGCCAGCGCCGCCCCAGCTCAACGGCCCCTCGCCCGGTCCGGGCTCCAAGGCGGCGAGTAAGTCGGTCAAGCGCAACCACGCCAACGGCGTGAACGGAGTCGGCCACTGATGTGGCCAGCCTCGACGAAGGGCGCCGCGCTCGGACAGGCGGCGCCCTTCGTGTTTCTGCAGGCCCAATCGAAGCGAAGGCGCCGAAGATCGAATTCGCTAACGCGGCAAGTAGATCGCGAACGTCGCGCCCTGGCCCGGCTGCGAGAGCGCCACCACCGCGCCGTGGTGCGCCTCCACCACGCGTCGCACGACCGCGAGCCCCAGCCCGGTGCCCGCGGCGCGCGTCGTAAAGAACGGCTCGAAGATGCGCGGCAGCACCTCGGCGTGGATGCCGCGGCCCGTGTCGCGGACCTGGACCTCCACCCAGTTCTTTCCGTCCCGCGCCTCGGGTGCGGCCACCACGGTGAGCTCGCCGCCCGCGGGCATCATCGCCTGGAGCGCGTTGTCGAAGACGTTGGTGAGCGCCATGCGCAAGAGCTGGCTGTCCACCGGCACCGGCCCCAGCTCCGGCGCGACCTCGAGCTTCGTCGTCACGGGGCAGGGATCCGCCTGTGCGCGGAGCGAGGCCTGGAGCGCGTCGCGCAAGATGGGCTCCATCTCCTCCGGCACCAGGTGCGGATGGAACGGCCGCGCGAACGAGAGCAGGCTGCGCACCATCTGATCCAGCCGGCTCGCTTCCTCGGTGATGATGCCCAAAAGCATCTCTTCGAGCTCGGGCGTGGGCTGCTTCTTGATCTGGGTGAGCGAGTTGAAGATGGCGCCGAGGGGATTTCGCACCTCGTGGGCCACCACCGCGGCCAGCTCGCCCAGGGCCGCGAGGCGCTCGCGCGCCACCAGCCGGAGCTGGGCCTGATCGAGCGCCTCGAGGCTCTTCTTGAGCTCGGTGGCGAGCTTCTCGCGCTGCTGCTCCGCCTGCCGCCGCTCGGTGACGTCGATGTTCAGGCCCACGATGCCGCGAATGGCTCCCGCCTCGCGCACGGGCGAGAGCACGTTGATCATGCGCCGCTTCTCGGCGCCGACGAGCATCTCCACCTCCTCGCGGATCACCTCGCCGGCGTACGCGCGGGCATTGTTGGTGGCCCAGAGCCGCCGCGTCTCCTCGGGGATGGGCACCTGGTCCAGCCTCTTGCCCACCTGGTCGCCCCACATCTTCTTGGCCTGCGCGTTCTGGCGGACGTACTGGCCGCTCATGTCCAGCTCGAAGTAGTCGAAGGGCAGATTGTCGACGAGCGCCTCGAGCTGGGCGTCCGCCGCGCGGGTGGCGTCCTCGTGCAAGTCCGTCGTGCCCACCGCCACCGCCAGGAGCTCCTTGCCCAGCGGCCGGAGCTCGAGCCGCACCCAGCGCCAGCCGCCCTGGCTGTCGCGGAGCTGCTGATCCAGCGTGGCCGCGCGCGTGCTGAGCGCCGCGCGGTGATCGGGGTGCACCAGATCGGGCCACAGCGGCAGCGGACCCGCAGCCAGGCAGAGCAGCTCGCGCCCCGCGGCCGTGACGGCGGTGAGCTGGAGCGTGTCGGGCGTGGCCGTCCAGGCCGCGAGGCCCAGCACGTCCAGCTCGGCCAGCAGCTCGGCTGTGCCCCGGGCGGTCATGGGCCAATTGGAGCGGGTTCAGCTCGGGCCTGCCACAGGAATCGGCGCTGGGAAGCGCCTCCCAAAAACCTCCCTCTGCCCACTCTGGTGAATAGCGGGTGCTCGACGTGAGAGGCGCTTCCCAGCGCGAACGTCATCGTCTAGCTTGCCCCGGCCATGACCTTCCAAGAGCTCGTCCTCACGCTGCAAGGCTACTGGGCCAAGCACGGCTGCATCCTCGCCCAGGGCTACGACCTCGAGGTCGGCGCGGGCACCATGAACCCGCAGACCTTCCTGCGCGTGCTCGGTCCGGAGCCGTGGAGCGTGGCCTACGTGGAGCCCAGCCGCCGCCCCGGCGACGGCCGCTACGGCGAGAACCCCAACCGGCTCTACCAGCACCACCAGTTCCAGGTGATCTTGAAGCCCAACCCGACCAACACCCAGGAGCTCTACCTGGGCTCGCTCAAGGCGATCGGGATGGATCCTTTGGAGCACGACATCCGCTTCGTGGAGGACGACTGGGAGTCGCCCACGCTCGGCGCCTGGGGCCTCGGTTGGGAGGTGTGGTGCGACGGCGGCGAGGTGACGCAGTTCACCTACTTCCAGCAGGCCGGCGGCTACGAGTGCCGGCCCGTCGCGGCCGAGCTGACGTACGGGCTGGAGCGCATCGCCAAGTACCTCCAGAACAAGGAGAGCATCTTCGACGTGGAGTTCACCAAGGGCGTGACCTACGGCGAGATCTTCCACGAGAACGAGTTCGAGATGTCGAAGTACTCGTTCGAGGCCAGCGACCCGAAGATGCTCTTCGAGCTCTTCGGCATGTACGAGGCCGAGACCAAGCGCCTGCTCGAGCTGGGCCTGCCGCTGCCCGCCTACGACTACTGCTTGAAGTGCTCGCACACCTTCAACAACCTCGACGCCCGCGGCGCCATCTCCGTCACCGAGCGCGCCGGCTACATCAAGCGCGTCCGCGACGTGGCCCACGGCTGCGCCGACGGCTACCTGAAGTCGCGCCGCAAGCTGGGCTACCCGCTGCTGGGCGCGAAGGGCAAGGAGATCGCCGCGGCGGAGAACGCGGCCATCGCGGCCGCTGACGCAGCGAAGGCGGAGAAGGCAGCCAAGGCCGCGGCCAAGGCGCAGGCGTCGAAGGAGAAGCGCTAGATGGCCACCAAGGACCTGATTCTGGAGCTGGGCAGCGAGGAGATCCCCGCCTCGTTCGTGGTGCCCGCGCTGGCCGACATGGAGAACTCGCTGGCCGCGAGCCTGTCCGAGGCGCGGCTCTCGACGGGCGCGATGCGCGCGTACGGCACGCCGCGCCGGCTGACCATCATCATCAAGGACGTGGCCGAGCAGCAGGCGGACATGACCGAAGAGGTCGTCGGGCCGCCGTCGAAGGTGGCGTTCAACGCCGACGGCACGCTCACCCCGGTGGGCGCGAACTTCGCCAAGGGCAAGGGGCTGGATCCGAGCCAGGTGTCGAAGAAGCAGACCGAGAAGGGCGAGTACCTCTACGCGCAGAAGTTCGTGAAGGGCGGCCGCGCGCTCGAGGTGCTGCCTGCGTTGCTGACGAAGGCGATCACCGACATCAAGTTCAAGAAGAGCATGCGCTGGGGCCACCAGGACGTGACCTTCGCGCGGCCGCTGCATTGGATCGTGGCGCTCTTCGGCGAAGAGGTGGTGCCCGTCTCGCACGGCGACGTGAAGAGCGGCCGCACGACGTTCGGCCACCGCTTCCTGAGCCCCGAGCCGATCACCCTGCGCTCGCCGCACGACTACGCGCAGGTGATGGAGAAGGCGCACGTGAACGCGGACGTGGCGAAGCGTCGCCACGACGTGGAGCACGCCGCCCAGGCCGCCGCGCGCAGCGTGAACGGCTTCCTCTTGAAGGACGAGGCGCTGCTCGACACGGTCACGAACCTGGTCGAGTGGCCGAGCGCCGTGCTCGGCGACTTCGACGCGCGCTATCTGGATCTGCCACCCGAGGTGCTCATCTCGGAGATGAAGAGCCACCAGAAGTACTTCTCGGTGGTGGACGCGGCCGGCAAGCTCATGCCGCACTTCGTGGCCATCTCGAATACGCCGGTGAAGGACCCGAAGGTGTCCAAGCGCGGCTACGAGACGGTGCTCCTCTCGCGCCTGGCCGACGCGCGCTTCTTCTTCGACGAGGACCAGAAGCGCAAGCTGCAGGAGCGCGTGGAAGACCTCAAGCGTGTGGTGTTCCAGCAGCAGCTCGGCAGCTCGTACGAGAAGATGGAGCGCTTCCGCACGTTGGCGCTCGAGCTCGCGAAGTCGACGGGCAAGGGCGACGCGGCGACGGTGGAGCGCGCGGCCACGCTCTGCAAGGCCGACCTCGTCACCGGCATGGTGGGCGAGTTCCCCGAGCTCCAGGGCATCGTGGGCCGCGAGTACGCGCGCAAGCAGAACGAGGGCGACGCGGTGGCCGTGGCCATCGACGAGCACTACATGCCCCGCAACGCGGGCGACAAGGTCCCCGCGGGCGACGCCGGCGCGCTCATCGGCATCGCCGATCGGCTCGACTCGGTCGTCGGCCTCATCGGCATCGGCAAGAAGCCCTCCGGCGCGACCGATCCCTTCGGCATCCGCCGCCAGACGCTGGCCATCATCAACATCATCCTGGAGAAGGGCTACCGCCTGAACCTGGGCGACGCGATCGATCGCTCGCTGGCGCTGCTTAACAACAAGGTTAACGATCCCAAGAAGACGCGCGCCGAGGTGCTCGACTACTTCCGCGATCGCCTGAAGAACCTCTGGACCGAGGCGCACCGCGCGGACGTCGTCGAGGCCGTGCTCAGCGCCGGCTTTGGCGATCTCGTGGCTGCGGCGGAGCGGGTGTCGGCGCTCTCGGGGATCGTGGGGCAGGCGGGCTTCGAGCCCCTGGCCATCGCGTTCAAGCGCGTGGTGAACATCGTGCAGAAGCAGGCCTCGGCGGTGCCGGGGGGCGAGGTGGACTCGGCGCTCTTCCAGGACGACGCCGAGCGCGCGCTCTTCAAGGCGTTCCACGGCGCGCGCGCGAAGGTGGATGAGTCCATCAAGAGCAACGATTTCGCGGGTGCGCTGAAGGAGATCACCGGGCTCAAGCCGGCCGTGGACACCTTCTTCGACAAGGTGCTCGTGATGGCCGAGGACGCCCGCGTGCGCGACAACCGCGTGCGGCTGCTGCGCGAGATCGGCGCCATGTTCGGGCGCATCGCGGACTTCAGCCAGATCCAGGCGGGCGAGAAGGCCTAGAGACTCCCGAGCTCGCTCTGCAGTTGCTGGATCTGCGCGTCTCCCGGCGCGAGCTGCAGCGCGTGCTTCAACGCGTGCTTGCTCGCGTCGGTCTTCCCCGCGGCGAGCTGCGCGCGCGCCAGCCACGCCCAAGCCACCGCGCTCTCTTGCAGCTCCGCCGCGCGCTCGAACCGCTCCGCCGCGCCCGCGTAGTCGCGATCGCCGAAGCGGTGCAGCCCTTGCCCGAAGACGTAGAGCGGATCGTCCTCGGCGACCTCGCGGCCGCGCGCCTCGAGCGCCTGCGCCTCCACGCCGTCGCCGAGCTGCAGCGCCACGCTCATGGCGTTCGTGTACAGCGGCGCGTAGCGCGGGAACTGCTCCAGCGCCGCGTTCAAGACCTCGCGCGCCTCCGGCGCCTGCCGATTCCGCGAGAGCGCGACGGCGAGATTGTTCGCGAGCTCCGGCAGCGACGGCTCCTGCTCGGCCAGGAAGCGCAGGATGCGCTCGGCCAGGTGCGCGCGGCCCTCGAGGAGCTGCTGCACCGCGAGGTTGCTGTTGAAGAGCGCGGCCGCCTCGGCGTCGCCGAGCTCGCGGTAGGCGTAGAGGGTGTGCGCGTCGGGCGTGCGCGCGAAGTCGATGATGTCGTTGTCGGGGAAGGTGCCCAGCTCCGCCGCCACGTGCGAGGAGACGAGGTAGCTGCCGTCCCTCTCCTGGAAGCGGCCCACCTCACGCACGTACACGTAGTGAACTTGGAGTCCCACGGCGCGCGAGAGCGCGATGAAGAGGTTCGTGAACGCGAAGCAGTCGCCGCGCTTGGCTTCGAAGGCTTCACCCGCAGTGAAGGTCTCGCTCGCGTACTCGAAGTTGCCCTGGTGGTTCTCCATCCAGCGCAGCACCCGGTGCGCGCGCGACTCGGGCCGGCCGTCGCGTCCGACTTCTTCGACCACCTGCGCGATCACATCCGGCGGCAGCTCGAGCGGATCGCGCAGCGGAATGCCCTGCGCGAGCCCCGCTTCCTGGAGCGCGTCGCTGGAGGTGTCGGCGCGGACCGCCAGCCGCTGCCCCGCGCAGCCCACCAGCGCGACTGCCGCCAGCGTGAAAGGAAAGCGAAGCATGCAAAGCCTCCCTTCTCCTCGACGAAGATCGTACCGCTTCACTCCCAGTCGCTGTCGACCCCACGTCTCGCCACATCGGCTCTGGCGTGACGAAGATCCGAACACCGCGGGAGCCGGTCAGGTTCGCGCTACGCTTGTGGGCGGAGGTGCCCATGACGCGCGCGCTCACGTTGGCATTGACGATCGTCGTTGCGGGCTGCGGTTCGTCGTCGGGCGGCTCGAGCGCGTCGGGCTCGACCACCGGCGGCATCCACGGCAACGGCACGACGACCAGCTCGACGACCGCAGGCGCGACCACGACAGCCGGCGCGGGCACGACCAGCACGGGCACGACGACGTCGACGGCCACGGGCACGACGAGCGCCACCTCGACGGCCACGGGCACCACGAGCGCCACCTCGACGAGCACGGGCACGACCAGCAGCGGCACCACCGGCAGCGGCTGCATCACCGACGAGCTCGCGCAGGCCACGGGCAAGTCGCACCTGCTGATGGGCGCGTCGATGAGCGACACCACGGCCGCCGCGGCGCCGTATGACCTGCGCTACCTCTACATCTCCGGCGGTTTCCCCGACGGCACCGGCCCGTGCGCGAGCTGCGCCTCGGGCTGCGCGACCAATGGCCAGTCGTGCGCGAACAGCGCGGGCGGCTGCGGCTGGTGGGGCTGCTGGCAGTGGGACCACGATCCGCCCGGAAAGTACGCAAGCGGCTTCGTGGGCACAGCCCAAGGCGACCACCAGATCCCGATGTTCACCTACTACGAGATCCTCCAGGCGAGCGGCGTGAACGAGGGCCCCGACGAGGTGAACATCGCTGCCAACGACACCGCGTTCATGACCCGCTACTTCAACGACTGGCGCTTCCTCCTGCAGCAGATCGGCAGCAACCAGGCCTTCCTGCACATCGAGCCCGACTTCTGGGGCTACGCCGGCCAGATCAACCTGGATCCCACGCAGATCACCGCTTCTGTCGCGAGCGCGAACCCCACCGACTGCGCGAGCTCCCCCAACACCATCGCCGGCTTGGGCCAGTGCATGATCCACATGGTCCGCATCTACGCGCCGAACGCGCTGGTGGGCCTGCACGGCTCCGCATGGGGCACCAACATGGACGTGCTCGGCAACACCGATCCCAACTTCGACGTGGTCGGCGAGGCGAACAAGCTCGGCGACTTCTTGAGGGCCGCGGGCGCGGATACGGGCGACTTCGTGGTCGTCGACGCCTCGGATCGCGACGCCGCCTGGTACACGACCCAGGGCCGCAACACCTGGTGGGACGCCACCAACGCCACCCTCCCGAACTTCACCCAGGCCTTCAACTGGGCCAGCGCCGTCGCCTCTCGCGTGGGCAAGCCCATCGTCTGGTGGCAGGTGCCGGTGGGCAACATGAGCCTGCCCAACACGCACCAGGAGTGGCAGGACAACCGCGTGGACTACTTCTTCGACCACCCGGACCAGCTCGTGGCCTCCAAGGCGTTCGCGGCCGCGTTCGGCGCGGGCGACAGCGAGCAGACCACGCCGGACACCGACAACGGCCACTTGAGCTCGCGCGTGACCACGTACGAGACCGGCGGGGGCCAGGCGCTGTGTCCCTGAGAAGCTCCGAAGCACTTGACGCGCGGTCGAAAAAACCGCCTGTCGAACGTTTCGGCCTGCCTTGCGAGCCGCGGGGCAGCGTGTAAGGCTTCGGGGGCCCGGGAGCGACGTTTTTGCCGTCGAATCTCGCCCTGCGGCAGGAGCGACGGTGTCCCTCTGCGCAGCCTGCGGAAGCGACGCGGGTGACATCGCCAAGTTCTGTCCCTCGTGCGGCGCCACGGTGGTGCGCGGCAACGCCGGCTCGGGCGATCCGTTCATCGGCCGCACCATCGCCGGCAAGTTCCGCATCGAGTCGCTCCTCGGCGAGGGCGGCATGGGCATGGTCTACAAGGCCACCCAGGTGAACCTCGGCAAGACCATCGTCCTCAAGGTCTTGCGGCCCTCGCTGGTGTCGGATGAGCGCACGGTGCAGCGCTTCCAGCGCGAGGCCCGCGCCGCCAGCCGCCTCAACCACGCCAACTCCATCGGCATCATCGACTTCGGTCAGTCGCCCGACGACGGCTCGATGTACATCGCGATGGAGTACTGCAACGGGCACGACCTCCATCACATCCTCAGCCGCGAGTGGCCGCTGGATGAGGGCCGCATCATCCGCATCATGAGCCAGGTGCTCTCGGCGCTCGCGGAGGCGCACGCGCACGGCGTGATCCACCGCGACCTGAAGCCCGAAAACATCATGATCGAGCAGCGCCGCGGCGAGCCCGACTTCGTGAAGGTGCTCGACTTCGGCATCGCCAAGATCACCGACACCACCGGCGAGGAAGGCCAGGCGCTCACCCGCGCGGGCTTCGTGTGCGGCACGCCCGAGTACATGTCGCCGGAGCAGGCCCGCGGCGCGCAGATCGACCACCGCTCCGACCTCTACGCGGTCGGCGTGATCATCTACCAGTTGGTGACAGGCCTGCTGCCGTTCGACTCCGAGTCGGCGGTGGGCTTCGCCACCGCGCACCTCACGCAGGACGTGCCGCCCATTCGCAAGCGGCGGCCCGAGGCGCGTTGCTCGCCGCAGCTCGAGCGGCTGGTGATGCGCGCGCTGTCGAAGGATCCGGCCCAGCGCCCG
This sequence comes from Deltaproteobacteria bacterium, assembly GCA_018266075.1. Taxonomy (GTDB): domain Bacteria; phylum Myxococcota; class Myxococcia; order Myxococcales; family SZAS-1; genus SZAS-1. The sequence goes on from JAFEBB010000058.1 coordinate 10,238, forward strand.
CAGAACGCCGACGACTTCCGCGACAGCCTGCTCTCGCTCGCGCCCGGCGCGCCCGCGGAGACGGAGACCAGCGCGCCCTCGGCGGACCGCACGCGCGTGATTGGCAAGGAGGAGTGGACCGACCAGACGCCGGCCGACTCCAGCACCCGCGTGAACGCCGCGCCCGAGCCCAACTCGCGCGGGCGCATGCCGAGCGCGCGCGGCGCGGACTCCACGGCCTTCGAGCCGCAGACGGCCACGGTGTCCACGCGCGAGCCGCCGCCCACCTCGCCGGATGCCGCGGGCTTCTCGGGCGCGTCGCGCATCGCCGTCGCGGTGACCGCGCTGGGCTTGCTGGGGGCGAGCGCGTTCTTCGTCTACGAGTACTTCATCAAGCGGCCCGTGCCGGCGCAGGTGCTCGAGCCCATCTCCACGGTGACGCCGGTGGATCCGCCGCCCGAGGACGACAAGCCCGTCGACAACCCCAGCGCCATGCACCCGGTGGAGCCGCCCAAGGGCACCACCGGCGCTCCGCACGGCACCACGGGAACCGCGGTGGCCATGCACGGCACCACCGGCAGCGCGACTCCCGCGCCCTCGACCACGGGCGGCCACGAGATCGACCTCACCAACATGTCCAAGGGCAACCCGGGGCTCGCGCGGCAGCTGCTGGAGAAGAGCAAGCACGAGCCGGGGCCGGTGGCGCTGGCCACGCTGCAGAGCGCGCTCGACGCGGATCCGGGCAACATCGCCGTGCTGCGCACCTACTTCCTCACCGCCATGCGGGTCGCGGACAAGGACCCCACCAAGCGGGGCCTCGCGGCGGAGCTGGGGAAGAAGCTCGAGGACGCCAAGGACGCCAGCGCGGCGGACCGCAGCATCGCCCACGGCGTGGTCAGCAGGTACGGCGGGGACTGAGCTTCGCGCGGAGCCTGGCGAGGTTCTCGGCGCCCGTATCGGCCGTGCCCAGGTGGCGGCCCGGCGCGACGGCCTCGCCGTGGAAGTCCGAGCCGGACGTGGGCACCAGGTCCAGCTCCCGGGCGAACTTGAGGTACTTCTCGCGCACGCTGGGGTTGTGGTCGGTGTGAAGCGCTTCGATGCCGTCGAGGCCGGCCTTGGCCAGCGCGGCGAGCTCGTGGCGCTCCACCTTGTTCACGCCCGGGTGGGCGAGCGTGGCGGTGCCGTCGGCGCCGTGGATGAGCGCGATGGCCTTCTCGGCGAGCAGGGGCTCGCGCTCCACGCAGGCGGGCTTGCCCGAGCCGAGGAAGCGATCGAACGCCTCGCGGACGTCGGCGACCCAGCCGCGCTCCACCAGCGCGCGCGCGAGGTGCGGCCGGCCGAGGTTCTCGCCGCCGGAGAGCTTCTCCACCTCGGCCATGGTCACGGGCAGGCCCATGGCGGCGAGCTTGGCGAGCATCTTCTCCATGCGGGTGCGGCGCTCGGCGCGCGCGGCCTCGGCCATGCCTGCGAGCGCGGCGTTGGCGGGGTCGATGAAGTGGCCGAGCACGTGGATCTCGCGGCCGTTGAGGTGCGCGGAGAGCTCGATGCCGGGGATGATCTCCACGCCGAGGCGCTGGGCGGCGGCCTGGGCGTCGGCGATTCCGGCGACGGTGTCGTGATCGGTCACGGCGAGCTGGCGGACGCCAGCCTGCTGGGCGAGCCGGACGAGCTCTGCGGGCGGGTGCTGGCCGTCGGAGGCGGTGGTGTGGGCGTGGAGGTCGATCATCGAGCGGGGAGCCTACCCCAGGGCCGCTCACCTTGACGGTGCGTTGGGGCCGCGGTTACGTTGGCCAGACGGACGGCCCCCATGCAGCACTCCCTGCAAATCTCCCGCAAGGTGGACTACGCGCTGCGCGCGATGATCTACCTCGCCTCGATCCCGAGCGAGCGCATCGCGCCGCTGCCGGAGATCGCCAGCCGGATGAACACGCCGGAGGACTTCCTGGCGAAGATCCTCAAGACGCTGGCGGACGAGGGGCTCGTTCGCAGCACGCGCGGGGCGCACGGCGGCTATCAGCTGTCGCGGGCGTCGCGGGAGATCTCGTTTCTCGACGTGATCGAAGCGGTGGAAGGCAAGATCACGGTGAACCTGTGCCTCGACGGCAAAGAGAGCTGCAAGCTCACGCCGAGCTGCACGATGTACGGGGTCTGGAAGCTGGGCCAGGAGCGGATGCTCGAGGTCTACCGGGCGGCGACGCTGGACACGCTGACGATGAAGGTCAGCGAGTTGCCGCCGCGCGTCGCGCCGGGCTCGACGGCGCTCCCGGTGGTGGGCTGAGCCGCTGCGGCGGGCTTTCCCTGGAACGCTCCGAACCCAACTTGCTCGGGGAACGGTACAGGTGAGCGGTTCTCGGTGATCGGCAGCCGATCACCGCACACCGATCACCGTCACCGTTTCCCAGGTCCGCGTGCGTCGGAGTGACGTCGGGGAACCCGAGCGTCTCCGTCGTGCGCGCGCCCGCGCACCCCGAGGAGCACCTACGGGGCGCGCTTGGCATCGGCGTCGATGGCGTCGGCGATGGGGAAGGTGGGGCCGGAGCCCGCGTCCTGGCTCCCGAGCCGCGTGGCCAGCACCGCGCCGATGACCACCACCCAGGCCAGCACCGCGATCACCGAGCCCAGCGTGGGGATGCTGGTGGCCACGGTGATGATCGCCGTGCCCGCCGCGAGCTGGCCCACCGGGCTGAGCTTGCGGTGCAGGGGCAACACCCGGCCGATGAGCACCGCCAGCGCCGAGAAGCCCAGCAGCGAGCCCAGCATCACCAGGATGGCCTCCACCGGCAGCAAGATGATGCCGATGAGGGTGACGATGAGCAGCAGCGCCAGCACCGGGATGGCCACCGAGCCCAACAGGCCCACCGCGGTGGAGCGCGCCGGCGTCGACTGCAGCGCGTGCACCACCCGCTCGATGCCCCGCGGCCAGCCCACCAGCAGAATCAGCCCCAGCGCGAAGTAGAGCCCGAACTTGGCCACCACCCAGCCCATGGTGAAGAGCAGCGAGCCGTGCTGCTCATGCGGCGTGGGCATGCCCGGCATCACCGGGATGGAGGGGATGTTCACGTCGGCCTTGAAGCCGTGCACCTGCGCGCCCGGGTCGATGTGCACCTTGCCGCCCACGCTGGTGGCCTCGTGGCCCACCTCGGCGCCGGGCGCCACGTGGATGTCGCCGCCGAAGGCGCGCACGTCGTGGTCCACGATGGCGCCGGGGCCGATCTCCACCGAGCCCGCCAGCGCGGTCACGTCGCGGGCGTGGGCGCCGGGCCCGAGCCGCGCGTTGCCGTGCACCGACACCAGGTCGCGCACCCGCTCGCCCGGCCCCAGGGTCACGTCGCCGGTGGAAACGCGGTCGTTGCCGTCGGAGCCCTGGGCGTCGGCGGCCTCCTGCGCGGCCTCGCGCGCCGACTCCTGCGCTTCACGCCGCGCCTCCTCGGCCTCTTCCTGCGCCTCGCGCCGCGCGTCCTCGGCCTCCTCGCGGGCCTCTTCGGCCGCTTCCTGGGCGTCGTCGCTGTGCACCGAGGCGGTGAAGCCCGGGAACTGGAAGTTGAAGCCCAGGGTGGGGCCGTTGCGCGCCACCGTGACCACCGTGCCGCGCCGCACCGCCGAGAGCCCCGCCTCCGCGCACACCGCGCGCAGGGCGTCCTCCACGGCCGCGTCTTTGAAGTGCGCGGTGATGGGCCGATAGCTGCCCTTGGGCATCACCACCGAGAGCCCCGCGGCGTCGAGGATCTTGCGCACCGCCTGGTCGGCCGGCGTGTTCTCGAACTCGCCGGTGAAGGTCTTGCCGATGGGCGTGTCGAAGCCCTCGAGCACCTCGCGCGGAGCCTCGGGCGCGGAGTCGCTGCTGCTCACGGTGACGATGGCCCCGTGGCGCTGCACCGAGAGCGGCGTGCCCCACACCAGCCCGGCGAAGGCCTGCTCCACCGGGATCTTCTCCATGCGCACGCGCACGGTGGCGTCGCCGGCGCGGCCGGTGTGCAACACCACGTTCCAGCCCGCCTCTTCACCCACGTGCTGGAGGGCGTCGTCGAGCGAGGTCTGGTCGTCGTAGTCCACCCGCTTGCCCGAAGGCGGCCCGAGGTTCACCGGGTGCTCCGGGCCAGGCCGAGCGACGGTGATGAGCGAGCCCAGCCGGTGCGCGACGAAGGGACTCCCGCCGAGCACGCCGATGAGCGCTTCTTCCGCGGGGACGTCGGAGAGCGTGGCGAGCACCGGCTCGTCGCCGGCGCGGCCGGTGTTGAGCACCAGGCCCCAGTTCGCCTGCTCGGTGATCTCGGTGACGGCGTCGTCGACCGACATCTTGTCCTCGATGGACACGCGCTTGCCCGAGCGCCGGCTCGGCCACTCGCCAGAGAGCGGGCCGTGCATCACCGGCGGCGGAGGCGGCGCAGGCGAGGCGGGTGCGGCCGGAGGCGCAGGGATGGCCGCGGGCGCGGCTGGAGCCGCGGGAGCAGGGGGCGGCACCGAGAGCCCTGTCGGCGGAACGGGCGGCACCGGCGCCACCACGGGCATCACCGCGGGCGCGGCGTCGATGGTCTCGCCGCGGCTGCCGTGCCCGTCGAGCTCCAGGCGCATGGTGGTGTCTTGCCCGGCCTGGATCTTCACCGTCCGCACGACATGGATGCGGTGGGCGCTGCTGGTCAGCCGCAGCTCGTGGGTGCCGGGCGGCAGCGCGAACTGCTGCAGAGGCGTTTGACCCATGGCCTGCCCGTCGATGGCGATCTCGGTGGTCGGCTCGGTCTCCACCGTGAGGTGGCCCTGGGCCGGCGCGGCGAGCAGCAGCGCGAGCGCGAGTGTGGACGGCGTTGCCATGGGGAGCCTCGAAGACGACTAGGCGAGCTGCGCCCGGGGCGCGGTGGAGCGCTGCAGCGCGATCAGCGTGGGGATGCACACCGCCGCCGCCGCGGCCAGGAGCGGGAGCCGCCAGGCCTGGAGCACGGGGAGCACCCCGTCCCAGATGACGTGGCTGAAGCGGCCCAGCTGCAGGACGGAGGAGAAGACCATCGTGAGCTGCCGGGCCCAGGCGCCGTTGCCAGCGAGGGCGAAGCAGAAGAAGGCGAGCGCCGCGCTGGAGGCGAGCACGGAGATGGCCACCTTGCGCTGGCGGGCCAGGGCGGCCTCGCGGTTGGCGATCTGCCCCATCACCGCGGACGTGAAGCGCGGCGGCGGAGGAGGAACGGGCAGCGACTCGAGCCCACCGAAGAGCTCGCAGTACTCGGCGAGCTGCGAGCGGCACGCGGGGCACTCGGCGGCATGGGCCTCGGCCTGGACCAGCGCCTCGCCCTCGATGAGGTCTTCCGCCAGCTGCTGCAGGAGCTCGTCGGAGAGGTGGTTCACGGCGCCACCTCCTCGGCGCCGGCGAGCTGCTTGCGGAGCTGGGCGCGGGCGCGGTGCAGCCAGGTCATGACGGTCCCGATGGGCACGTTCAGCACCTCGGCGATCTGCTGATAGGTGAGGTGCTGCTGATGGTACAGCGAGACGACCGTCCGGTACTTCTCGGGCAGCGCGGCCACGGCCGCATCCAGGGCCTGGGCGGTCTGGGCGCGCTCGAGCTTCTCGTCGCCGCGCTCGGCGCGCTCATCGACGAGGTCGCGGGGGCGGACGTCGTCCTCATCGCGCGGGGCGTCGAGGGCGACCACGCGGTCGGCCGGCAGCCTGCGGCGCAAGAGGTCGAGGCAGTGGTTGCGCGCGATGCGCAGCACCCAGGGCGCGAACGGCTGGGCCACGTCGAACGAGGCGATCGACGCGTAGGCGCGCACGAAGGCTTCCTGCGCGGCATCGCCGGCCTCGTCGCGCTCGCGGAGCAGGCGGTAGCAGAGGGCGAAGACGGCGCGGTGGTGCTGCTCGACCAGGCGGGCGAAGGCGTCGCGCTCGCCGCGGACGGCGGCCTTGGCGAGTTCGGCGTCGGTTGCGCGAGCCGTGTCGGCCACCCGCTCCCCCGAGGCCCAGTTGGGCCAGGCCATCCCCGATGCCATGGCGAGCGATGCGATCATGCCCCCAACTACGGCCTCCGCGGGACCTTATTTCACGCCCTCGACGCGCTCCGGGATGCCGTGAAACGGCCCTGATCTCTGGTGTTTGGCGTGCCCTGGGTGTACGACACCTTCGTGCGACGCGCGCTCTGGCTCAGCATCTGGTTGCTGCCGGCTGCCGCGCAGGCGCACCCGCTGGACGTGGCCTACCTGGAAATCCAGGCCGACGGCGATGTCGTCACCGCGACGATCGACCTCGGCGTGCCGGTGGCGCTGGAGGCCTCGCGGCTCGGAGCCGATTCGGATCTGTCGCCGGCCGGGATCTCGAAGGCGGCGCCGGCGCTCTTCGCGGGCACGATCGGATCAGGCGTGCTCGAGGTGGAAGGCCAGGCGTGTCGCTGGGGCGAGCCGGTGGCCGCGATCGACGGGATCCGGATCCGGATCCGCGCGGCGGCCCGGTGCGCGGACGCGCCGGGGCGGCTGCACTACACGCTGCCCTTCGTGGAGAGCACGGCGCCCACGTTCCGGCTGCTGGGTCAGGCGCGGCTGCAAGGCCAGAAGCGCGACTTTCAGCTCGGGCCGGGGCGCGAGGTGGTGAGCCTCGACGGTCCGGCGCCGTCGACGGCGCCGCAGCTCGTGCGTGGCGCATTTCAGCTCGCGGATGGTGTGGGGCTGCTCGCGCTGCTCGGGGCGCTCGCGCTGGCCCTCGCGGGTCGAGAGCGCCTCGCCGCGGTGATGGCGTTGGCGCTGGCGGTGCTCGCGGGAAGCTTGCTGGGGCGATTCGTGCCGCTCTCGCCGCGGCCGCTGCAGTGGGCGGCGGTGCTCGGCGGCGTGGCGCTCGCGCTGGAGTCGGCGTGGATCCGCGAGCCCACGCGACGCTGGCGTTTCGCGGCGCCGATTGGGCTGGTGCTGGGCCTCGCGCTCGCGCCGTCGCTGCCGGGCATGGCTGCGCTCGGTGGGCTCGGCGTCGCGCTGCTCCTGGCGTGCGCGCTGGCGTTGGGTTTGGGGCGGCTGCTGAAGTCGGGTCGGCTCTCGCAGCTCGCGACGCTGCTCGTGCTTCTGGGAACGCTCGCCGCGAGCGTGGACGCGCTCCGCTAGATCACCGACTCCAGCTCGCGCAGGGTGGCCCTCACCTCGTCGACCAGCGGGTGCGACCAGCCGTCGGCGAGCGCCTCGACGAAGCGGTGAAAGCGATCCAGCTGCAGGTCGCGGCCGCGCTTCATCTGCGCGAAGGGATCGAACCCGGCGCGCTTGGCGTTGATCATGCTCTGCATGTTGTGGAGCTTGTCGGCGGCGCTGATGGCGCGCGCGTCGGGGTCGGCCACGCGCAGGTGGGCGATGTAGCGCGCCTTGCGCTCTTCCCAGGGCAGGCTCTTGTCGGGCTCGCTGCAGCTCTCGACGAGAAAGAGCACGCGCGCGCCGAACGCCTTCTCGAGCTCCTGCGCGGTGACCTCGGTGTCCTCGAGCGTGTCGTGCAGCGCGCCCGCAGCGACCACCTCGTCGGCCAGGCCGTGCCTCGCGAGCAAGAGCGCCACGCCCGCGCAGTGCGAGACGTACGGGATCTGCGCCTCGGGGCTCTTGCGGAGCTGGGTGCGGTGGGCGATCGCGGCGAAGTCCAGGGCGCGGTGGACGAGCGTGGGATAGGCCATGCGCGCTCCCGGCTACTTCAGCTTGTCGGCGACCTTGTTGGCGTTGAAGTACTCGGGTGCGGCGGCCTGTATCGCCGCCCAGAGCGCCTTCGCGTGGGCGGCATCGCCCTTGGCCTTGAGCGCGTCGGCGAGCGCGTCGACGGTCTTGGGATCGCCGTTGGCCGCCTGCTGCATCATCATCGGCCCCATCGGCGCGCCCTTGCCCATCATGTACAGGCCCATCAGCGCCTGCGCCTTCGCGCGCGTGGGCGCGGGGATCTTGTTGGTGCCCTTCTGCTGATCGGCCATCACGAAGGGGAACACGCGCACGATGTTGGTGCGCGCGCCGTCGATGTCGTTCTTGGCGAGCTGGCCCGTGGCCTCGTCGAGCACCTGGTTGAAGCCCTGGATCATGTCGGGCGTCACCTCGGTGTTCATGATCGCTTCCTGCGCGCCGGGATCGAGCGGGGCCGGGCGCAGCCCGCCGCCTTGTTGCATCGGCGGCGCCTGCTGCGGCTGCTCCGCTTCGGCCACCGGCTGCGCGCGCGGCAACTTCGACGCGCCGCCCAGCCGGATCGCCTCGGACAGCTTGGGCAGCATCTCCTTCACCGCGCGGGCGCGCGGCGAGCTCGGCGCGACCTGCAGGAAGCGCGTCCAGCTCGCCTGGGCCTGCTTGAGCGCCTCCACGTCGTCGCCGCGCGAGTCGAAGAGAATCGCGCCGCGGAAGAAGAGGCTCTCGGCGTGGTCGGGCTCGATCTGCAGCGCCTTCTCGTGCTCGTGCACCGCCTCGCTGGGATTGCCGATGAGGAAGAACGCGTTGCCGCGGCGCTCGTGGGCGAGCACCACCGGGCGCACGGCTTCCGTCGCACACGCGAGCGCGTCCGCGAGCTTGCCCTGCGACTTCAGCGTGCGCGCGCGTTCCATCATCGGATCGCTGTCGTGGATGACGTTGCGATCGCAGCCGGCCGCGTTGAGCTCGCTCGGCTTCACCCCGGCCTTCTGCGCCGCGGTGGAGATGGCCTGGTAGTCGCTCGCGAGCTTGGCGCCCTGGTCGATGGCCTGCCGGTAGTAGTCGACGGCGTCCAGGTACTTGCCGTTGTCGTAGTACAGGCTGCCCAGCGCGACCGTGACCTCGATGGTCTTGGGCTTGTCCTTGAGCTGCTCCTTCATGGCCTCCACGCGCGCCAGGAGCGCCTTCGCGTCGTCATGGGGGACCTGCGCGTCATCGCCTTGCGGGGCAGCATCGGCCGCATCGTGCGTGGACGCCCCATCGCCGAGCTTGGGGTGGTTGGGCGGGAGCTGCGCGGTGTCGCCGGCGGGCGTGGGCATCGCCGGCGCGGCGGGCGCGCTGTCGTGCTGGATCGTCGTCTGACCGCCGAGGTGCTTGGGCGGCGGATCTTCACAGGCCAGGACCAGCGCCAGACCCGCGAGAATGAAGGGCAAGGACCGCATTGCGTTCTCCTACCAACCGCCGGGGAACGACGCCACGCGCTGCAGATCCTGATCCGGCAGCAGCGCGAGGAGCTCCTGGATGGTCTGGTTCAACACCGGGTGGCGCGCGCTGGGCGCGAGCTCGCAGAGCGGCGCGAGCGCAAACCCGCGCTGGTGCAGCGCGAGGTGCGGCACCTGCAGCAACGGCTCGGCGACGACCGTTCCGCCCCAGAGCAAGATGTCCACGTCGATCGTGCGCGGGCTCCAACGCGGTCCGGGCTGACGACCGAGCTGCTTCTCCAGGGCCTGCAGCTTGCCGAGCAGCTTGGTGGGCGGGAGCGCGCAGCGCGCTTCGATCACCGCGTTCAGGTAGCGCGGCTGCTCGGGGCCGATGGGCGCGGAGTCATACACGGCGCTGCAGCGCTCGAGCTCCAGGCCTTCGATCTCGGCCAGCGCGGCGGCCGTGCGCGCGAGGTTGGCCTCGCGGTCGCCGAGGTTGGTACCCAGGCCCAGGTGGATGGTCTCCGCGTCCGGTCGCGGCTCGACGGCAGGCGCGCTCAATCGGCCTCCATCGCCACGGGATTGCGAAGCACGCCCAGCCCGTCGATCTCGACCTCCACCACGTCGCCGTCGACCAGCGGTCCCACGCCTTCCGGCGTCCCGGTGGCGATGATGTCGCCCGGCAGCAGCGTCATGCAGGCCGAGGCGTGGGCGATGAGCGCGGGCACGTCGAAGACCATGTCGCGCGTGTTGCCCTCCTGGCGGAGCTCGCCGTTCACGCGCACGCGCAGGCCGAGCTCGCGCGGGTCGAGCTCGGTCTGCACGAACGGGCCGAAGGGCGCGAAGGTGTCGAAGCCTTTGGCGCGGGTGAACTGCACTTCCTTCTTCTGGATGTCGCGCGCGGTGACGTCGTTGAAGCACGCGTAGCCGAACACGTGCTCCAGCGCGTTCTCCTTCTTCACGTGGCGCGCGAGCTTGCCAATGACGACCGCCAGCTCGCCCTCGTGCTCCACGCGCTCGCTGGCGCGCGGCAGGCGAATCGTGAGCTCGGTGGGCAGGAGCGCGCTCGGGGGCTTGAGGAAGAGGAGCGGGCTCTCGGGCACCTCGTTGCCGAGCTCCTTGGCGTGCTTGGCGTAGTTGCGGCCCACGCACACCAGCTTGCTCGGGAGCACCGGCGTGAGCAGGCGAACGCTGGCGCGCTCGACCTTCTGCCCATCAGGCTGGAGCGCGGTGAAGCTGCGGCCCACCAACGGCTGGATGAGGCCCTCGTCGGATCCCGTGAGGAGCTCGCCGTAGCGGGCCTCGCCCTGGAGCTCGTAGCGGCACAAGCGCATGTCGTACTCGATCCCTTCAGCGCGCGGGCGAAAGGCCCAGCACGTCCATCATGTCGTAGAGGCCGGGCTTCTTGCCGACCACCCAGCGGGCCGCGCGCACCGCGCCCGTGGCGAAGGTGTCGCGGCTGGTCGCCCGGTGGGTGAGCTCGAGCCGTTCGCCGTCGCCGAGAAAGAACACCGTGTGCTCGCCCACCACATCCCCGCCTCGCAGAGCCATCACGCCGATCTCGTTGCTGGTGCGCTCGCCGACCATGCCCTCGCGGGCGGTGCGGAGCGCCGGGCGCTCGCTCGACCTGGCGATGGTGTCGGCGATGACCTCGGCCAGGCGCACCGCGGTGCCGCTGGGGGCGTCGCGCTTCTTGCGGTGGTGCAGCTCCACGATCTCCGGCTCGAAGCGCGGGCCGAGGATCTGCGTGGCCTCGGCCACGAGCTTGAGCATCAAGGTCACGCCCACGCTCATGTTGGGCGCCATGACCACGGGCACCTTCGCCGCGGCCTGGGCGACGGCGGCCTTGTCCTGCGCGGAGAATCCCGTCGAGCCCACCACGAGGGCCACGCCGCGATTGGCGCAGACGGCCGCGTGGACCACGCTGGCCTCGGCCGAGGTGAAGTCGATGACCACGTCGACCTTTCTTGCGGCGGTGATCGCGCGATCGAGGTCGTCGAAGACCTGGGCCTCGAGCGGGCCGAGGCGCGCGGCCAGGCCGGCGTCGAGCCCGATGGAGGGCGAGCCCTTCTTGTCGGTGGCGGCGACGAGCTGCATCTCGTCCTCGTCGCGCACGAAGCGCACGATCGACGAGCCCATGCGGCCCGAGCACCCGGTGACGACCACGTTGATCACGGCGCAGCTCCCTCCCCGACGCGCCGGTTTCTAGCCCAGCCGGCAGCGTCGGGAAAGCTCAGCGCCCGTCTTTGAGCGGCCCAACCGGCACCGAGTTCGGCTGGGTGAGCGGGAGCTGTCGCGAGAAGAACTTCCAGATCTCCTCGGGCGCGTCGAAGTTGGTGCTGGTGGCGCCCAGGGCGCGCATGTTCTTGGCGTGCGGGGTGGGGATGACGTGCCCGCCCCCGCGGACGGCGTCGAGCTCCACCTCGCGCTTGCCAGGCTCGTCCCAGATGGTGCGCTCGACGTCGGTGGGATCGTCCGCATGCGCCCTGGGCAAGAGCATCACCGCGGGCGGACCCGCCATGGCGTTGCGCTGGGCGAAGAAGGCGCCGCTCTCCTTCGCGGAGAGGACGTGGCCGCGGCTGGCGAAGCCGAAGAGGGACACGTTGCCGCCCTTGAACGGATTGATGGGGTCGTCGGTGCCGTCGACGATCATTGCGGGCACGTGGCCGCCCTCGACGGGCTTGCAGTCCATGTTGTCCGGGGTGGGCACGCCCGCGGCGATGGCGGCGATGCCCGCGATGCGCGACGGCGCCTCGAGCGCGAGCCGGATCGCCATCTGCGCGCCGCTCGAGTAGCCCACCGCGAACACGCGCGCGGGCTCGATCTGGTAGCGCGCGTGCATCTTCTCGACGATCGCCAGCGCGAAGCCGACGTCGTCGATGTTCTCTTTGCGCGCGGCGTACGACGCGGCCTTTCGGCAGTCGTTCCAGTTGCCCTGGTAGCCCTCGGCGTAGACCACGGCGAGCTGGCTGCGGTCGGCGATGCGGTCGAAGCCGTAGCCGGTGGCCCGGCGGACCTCGTCGGCGCTCTGGCCCGAGCCGTGGAAAACGATGATCAGCGGGGCCGACGGCCCGATCATGCGCGGCGCGTAGATCAGAAACGAGCGCGTGCGCCCGCCCACCTCGACGGTGTCGCGCTGGATCGTCGATGCCACCTGGGGCAGCTCGAACTCGGGTGTCGTGAAGTAGGAGCGCCGCGCGGCGACAGCGCCGGCCGCGAGCGCCAGCACGACCGCGATCACGAGGAGGATCGTCTTCATGCGCATGGCGACAGTTGATCACGCGCGCCGCCTGCGCGCCACGTGGAGCATTTCAGCAGCAAGTTTCTGCGAGCTTCTAGAAAGCGAAGCCGAGCAACTTCGCCGAGGGCGGCGGCGGTGGCATGGAGGGCGGCGAGTACGGCGGCGGCGGCGCATACGTCGGCGGCGGCGCGTCGCTCGGCGGTGCTTCGGGCGAGGTCGTGGGCGGCGAGGGAGGCACGGCCGCGGCCACCGGTCCTGCGGCCAGGTGGTAGAAGGCCATCGAGCCGCCCGAGATGCTGGCGGCGTCGAGCGCGAGCGACGCCACCGCCACGATGACGGCCAGCACGCTCGAGCTGGTGCCGTTCACCGCGGTCAGCAGGACCGCGGCCGGAATGGCGCCCACCAGCTCGCCGAGGAAGCCGCCCAGGTAGCCGGCCGCGAGCGCGCCGCCGCTGTGATCGCCGTGCACGGACGCGATGGCGTACGTCGCCGCGAAGGGTGAGCCGAAGAAATCGGCCGTGGCCACCAGCAGCAGGCCCACCAGGCCCACCGCGAGCAGGCCGCCGTCGTTGGCGATGGCGCCGATGACGGTGACCAACAGGAAGGGCAGCTCGACCACCAGCGCGATGCCGTGCACGGCGAACGGCGCGCCGAAGCCGAAGAGGAACTCGCGGCCGAGATCGTGGGTCGGCGGCGGGGCCGGCGGCGTGAGCGTGAGGTGCCCGGGCGGCGGCGCCACGGGAATGACGCCGTCGTTCTGCGCGAGCAGGAGCCGGTCGGTTCTCGGCATCAAGTGCAGCTTGGGCGTGGGCGTGGAGGCGCCGAGCAGGTGCAGCGAGAGGACGAGGGCGGTCATGGGCGCGATCGTCGCGCACGCGTTGGCGACTTGGCAATCGCCGGCTCGGGCTACACTTCCCTCAACCGTCTGGGAGGGCGCGCGTGGGATTGCACCAGTTCGTGGCGATCGAGGCGATGAGGGCGACCAAGCTGCTCGGCGCCGACGACAACTTCCTGGAGCAGCTGAACATCCCCACGCCGGTGCCGCGCGTGGCCGGCGCCATCGACGCGGTCGCTCAAGAGCCGTTCACCGCGCGCACGCTCAAGCGGCTCATCGATCTCGTGGTGGTCTTCACCATCGGCGACTTCCCGAACACGCTGGCGTGCAGCTCGTACTACGACCCGACGAGCCCCTGGTACAACGTGTTCTACGGCGCGTACGGCATCCGTTCGCACAAGCAGGACGGCGCCGCATGGGGCTACGACACGTCGGGCAAGCCGCTCTTCGACGAGATCACCCAGATCCCCTTCATCGACTACAACTTCCTCACCGCGGGCGAGCTGGGTTGTCCGCCGGATCGGATGTGCTTCCGCATCGACAAGCAGACCACGGGCAAGCAGGGCCGCTGGGACATGGTCGACGCGTACGCGACGATCCCCTCGGGCCTGCATCACCCGATGGACGCGGTGGATCCGAACCTCGAGTACTACATGGTGTTCGGCGTGCCCGATGACAGCCTGCTGGTGGGTGGCCGCCAGAGCTACGAGCCGGTGAAGATGCACGGCACCATGTTCTTCCGCGAGGTGCAGCCGCGCATCACGCTGGTGTGGGGCGGCATGTGCCCGGACACGCCCGCGGGCAACGCGCTGCTCGCGCAGATCGTCGCGGCGATGACGCCGCTCTATCCCTAGACGATGCGCGCAGCGGTGATTGGCGCCGGCGTGGTGGGGCTCGCGGTGGCGCGTGCGCTCGCCCGCGCGGGCAACGAGACGCTCATCCTCGAGCGCGAACCGCGAATCGCGACGGGCGTCACGAGCCGCAACAGCGGCGTGATCCACGCACCCATCCACTACGCGACCGGCTCGCTCAAGGCCACGCTCTGCGCGCGCGGGCGCGAGCTGCTCTACGAGTTCTGCGACACGCACGGCGTGGCGCATCGGCAGACGGGAAAGCTCATTGTCGCGAGCAACCAGGGCCAGCTCGCTGAGCTCGAGCGGATCCGCATCCGCGCAGCGGAGAATGGCGCTCCCGAGATTCGCATCTTCGATGCGGCCGAGCTGGCGAAGCACGAGCCGCACGTGGCCGGCGTGGGCGCGCTGCTTTCGCCGCGGACGGGGATTGTCGATGCGCAAGCGCTCGCGCGGGCGCTGCTTCGCGATGCGCAGGATCACGGCGCCTCGCTCGCGGTCGGCGCGCGCGTGGAGGCCGCTGGACGCAAGAGCGACGGCTTCTCGCTGCGCACGTCGCTGGGGCCAATGGACGCGAACGTCGTCGTCAACGCTGCGGGCCTCTTCGCGGACGACGTCGCCGCGCTGATGGGCGCGCCGTACACGGTGCACCCCTGGCGCGGCGACTACTTCGTGTTCCAGCCGGATCGACCGCTCGAGCGGCTCGTGTATCCCGTGAAGGACGCGACCGCGCCGGGCCTGGGCGTGCATCTCACCCTTGATCTGCAAGGGCGATATCGACTCGGGCCGGATGTCGAGCTGGTGACCAGCAAGACGGATTTCACTCCCCGTGAAGCAAAGCACGCGCGCTTTCTCGAGGCGGCGCAGCGGCTCTTTCCGTGGGCGCGCGCGGAGATGCTCCGATACGACACTTGCGGCATCCGGCCCAAGCTGCGCGGGCCCGAGCACACCGATGAGCGCGACTTCGTGATCCGCGCGGACGCGCCGGGCTGGATCAACCTGGTGGGCATCGAGTCGCCGGGGCTGACCGCGTCGCTGGCGATCGCGGAACGCGTGCTCGAGCTGGTCTAAGGCCCGAGCACGGTCATCACGCCGCCGTTGAGCGAGTAGACGCGGCCGTTGCCGTCGATGGTGAGCGGCGTGTACGCGGCGCCGACGGACTCTTCGAGGAACACGTGCGTCTGCTCTACCGCGCCCTGGCCGATGGCGTAGACGCGGCCGTCCTCGCTGTTCGCGTAGACCACGCCGTTGGGATCCACGGCGGGCGCGTTCACGCACCACTCGAAGCCGTCGGGGTTGGACTCGTAGCAGACCTGACCGCCGTCGCCGAGCGCGGTGCAGCGCTGCGGGCTGCACTGAACCGTGCCATCGCTCTGGCGGTAGCAGTTCTGCGTGTTGGTGGACTCGAACTTCCACTCCGGCACCAGGTTCGAGTCGAGCTGGGTGATGTCGTAGGGCCCGTCGAGTGACGAGTTGTAATTAAAGTAGTGATTGTCTTTCGTGACTATCGAATAGGTCCCGCCGTGGCTCCAGACGGCCGGCGTGTCGTCCCAGCCGAAGTCGTAGCTCGCGAGGAACTGGCCGGAGCTGCTGAACTTCATCAAGTGGCCGCGATCGTTGTTGTAGTAGGTGAGCGTGCCGTAGAGCACCGAGCCATCCGGCAGCACCACCGGCGACGACGAGCTCGAGTCGTCCGCGAGCCCCACTGGCGGCGCGTTGGTGGCCGGGTCCACGCCCACGGTCGCGACGATGCGGCAGTGCGAGGTGTGCAGGCCGCCGTCGGGGAGCTGGCCGGCCGAGTCCACGTCGCTGGGCACGCTCACGCCGCAGCCGTCGTTCAGGTGGCCGGCGAAGGGCGCGATCCACCTCGGCGTGAGGTCGTCGTTCACCGCCACGAGGTAGCCCGCGCGCTCGGCGCCGTGGGCCCGGCTGATCACGTAGATCGTTCCGTCCGCGCCGATTGCGGGCGCCGCGTTGATCACCGGCCGCTGCTCGAGGCAGGTCGCCTGGCGCGTGGGCTCGGGATTTCCGGCGTCGTCGACGGGCGGCCAGGGCAGCGCGTCGAGGCCGTAGCTGAAGCCGATGTCGCAAAGGTCGGTGGGCGCGGGCGCGCCCGGGGTCAGGTCCTGGAAGCTGGCCTTCTGCACGTTGCCCTGCGCATCGCTGCGCACGAGCCAGCCATTGGCCACGCTGAACGGATTGGGCGTGCCCACCTGCAGCACGGTGAAGAGCACGCGGCCCTTCGCGTCGACGGTGAGCGGGCTGACCACGAAGCGCGTGGGATCGAGCTCCATGCCGCCATCGCCGGGCGCGAACGGATCGATTCGCGTGATCTCCAGATCCGTCTTGCGGTCGATGACGTGCACCGTGCCGCCCGCGCCAGGCATGAACAGGTCGTCGTTCGAGATGGCCGCGGCGAACACGGGCTCGAAGCCGGTGAACGCGTCGCTCGGCGGCTTCCAGTCGCTGAGGAAGTCGTGCAAGCGAATCAGCCCGCCGTTCTCCCAGCGGAAGTGGACCTCGCTCCAGGTCTGCAGCTCCCAGCGGTCGCGGCCGCAGGCGCCGCCGTCGTCGAGCGTGCCCACGCCGCCCGGCGGGCACGAGAGCCAGCTTCCGCCCTTGACCTCCATGTACACGTCATCGCCGAGCACCAGCGGCGCTTGATAGTGCGCGGTGAGATCGCCCTGGGGGTCGTCGGCCTGCTCCAGCGGCGCGTTGGGATCGAACGTCACCGTGGCGAGCACGTTCGAGAGCGGGCCCGCGGGCACGCAGGCCTGCCCGGTGTGCGCGGGGTTCTGGCCCCACTGCGTCCAGCCGCAGGCGGTGTTGGGCGGTCCGGCGTCGGCTCCCGCGTCTGGTGTCTCGGGCGTCGATTTCCGACACGCGCCCAGCGCGAGCACCAGCACCGCCAACGGCACGCCGATCGTTCGGTTCATGGGCTGGCGATGAGAAGCGAAACGCGCCGGCCGAGCAACTCGTCCAAAACGGCACGAGGCCGGCCCCGGAGAGGCCGACCTCGCGCGGAGCCGATGCGCCCCCAGCTGCGCACCCGCAGATGCGGTGCTTACTCCTGGAAGCCCGGGCCGCCCTGGGCGCCCCTCCACTTGCCCTCGCGGCCGCCGTGCATGCGCTCCATCATCTCGTGCTTGAAGTGCGCGAGGAACACGGAGAGCTTGGCCTTCTGCGCCGGGGCCATGCCCTTGCTCACGGTGAGGAGCATGTCGCGGTCGATCTGCTCCAGCTGGGCGCGGGCGTCGAAGGCCTGCTGGATGGCGGAGTCCACCTGACCGGCAGCCGAGGGGTCGCCGTCCGCGGCGCGATCGAGGATCTGCTTGCTGGCCTTGAGCTGCTCGTGCAGCGGCTTGCGGCGCTCGTCGAAGGGCGTCATGGCCGCGTCGAGCTGCAGGGCGGCGTTGGCGTCGAGATCGAGGGCCTCCGCCAGGCCGATGGTGCGCATGGTGTGCATGCGCTTCTCCATCTTGGCCTTCAAGGCCGGGTCGGGCGCCTTCTCATTGAGGATGGGCGCGGCCAGGGCGAGGGTGGGCGTGAGCAGCAGGGCGGCAGTGATCAGGCGGTTCATCAGTCGTCTCCTTCATCGGAATAGAGGTTAGGGGCGACCTCGGGGTCGTCAGAGAGCGTGTCGGAAAGGTCGTCGGCGGACTCGACTGGGCCATCGGCCAGGGCCTCGACGACGAGCTCGGAGTCATCCGAGCTGACCGGGTGCTGCGGCACCGGGATCTTGCCCATGTGGGCCAGCACCAGCAGGCTGGCGGCGATGGCCATCACTGCGCCCACCGTGGCGCGCCAGTAGGTGCGCCGGGTGCGCTGCTGCGCATTCCACCCGGCGTGCACCTGGCCGGGCATGGCGCCGAGGGCGTGCAGCTCCAGCTCGCCGGGGTTGGGCAGGGTGGCGAGGGCCAGGGTCTCCGCGAGCGACTCGCGCTCGGCGGCGCACGCGTCGCAGCTCGCGAGGTGGGCTTCGATGCGCTCCCGCTCTTCTGCGGAGCAATCGCCCACGGCATAGGCGGAGAGCAGGGGCTCGAGCTCGTTGCAGACGCTCATGGGGACTCCTCGGCGGCGCTGACCAGCTTCTGCAGGCGCTTGACCGCGTGGTGGAACGTGACCTTGGCGTTGTTCTCGGTGATGCCCAGCGCCTTGGCCACGTCGGCGAAGGGAAGATCGGCGTCGACGCGCAGCGTGAAGACCTCGCGCTCGCGGCGCGGCAGTCCCACGACGGCGCCGCGCACGCGTCGCGAGGCCTCTTCGCGCTCCAGGCGCTGCTGGGCGCTCGCGGCACGATCCGCGCCCACCGCGCCTTCGTCCAAGGCCACCAGCTGCCAGCGGGCGCCGTCGCGCGCGTGGTTCTTGCCCAGGTTGATGGCGATGCGGAACAGCCAGGCGCGGAAGGGGAAGGGCTCGTTGCCGCGCCAGGTGAGGCGGGCGCGGCGGGCGGCGGCGAAGGCGCGGAGGAAGGCGCGCTGGGCCAGGTCGCGGGCGTCGTCGGGGCGGCTCGCGTAGCGGCGGCAGAGCCCGTACACCGGCTGCTGGTAGCGCCGCACCAGCTCCTCGAAGGCGCTGCCCTTGCCGGCGAGGAAGGCGCGCAGGAGCGCGTCGTCCGTGTCGGGGGGCGCCGCGGGCACCGGCGAGAGAATGGGACGCAACGCGCTCACGACCTTTCAGACCCCATCCCGGACCCCAGGTTAACCCACGCCCCTGGCGGGCCGCAGGCCATGGAAATCAGGGATCTGCGTCGGAGGTGTGAGGTGGATCACCGGGCCGTCGGGCGTCAACTGGGTCAGCGGCCGCCGTGGCTCTTGAACTCGCCCTTCGGATCCATCAGCGGCGCCATCACGCTCCAGTAGCGCTCGGGCAGGTTGCGGGCGAGGCCGTCGAGGAGGTGCGCGTCGGCGCCGATGAGCACCCGCGGCTTGTTGCCCTTCACGCCCTTCAGGATCACCTCGGCCGCTCTTTCGGCGGACGTGCGCGCGGCCAGACGGTTGAACTTCTCGGCGCGGCGCTGCGCCTCTTCTCTCGAGAAGCCGTCGGGCGCGCGCGAGCGGTTGGCGATGTTGGTCTTGATGCCGCCGGGGTGCACCACGGTGATCGCCAGGCGGCTGCCCGCGTACTCGTGGCGGATCGACTCGGTGAAGCCGCGCACGGCGAACTTCGCCGCGCAGTACGCGGCCTGCCCCGGCGGCGCCACGAAGCCGAACACGCTGGAGACGTTCACCAGGTTGGCCTCGTCCTTCGCGAGCAGCTGGGGCAGGAACGCGCGCGTACCGTACACCACGCCCCAGAAGTTGATGCCCATGAGCCAGGCGAAGTCGGCGTTGGTTTGCTCCTCGAAGCGCCCGTGCAGGCCCACGCCGGCGTTGTTCACCAACAGGTGCGCGCCGCCGAGCTCCTGCTCCACGGCCTTGGCGAAGTCCTGGAGCTCGAGCTCCTTCGACACGTCGACGCGCCGGGTGATCACCTTCGCGCCCGCGGCCTTCACGCGCTCGGCGGTCTCCGCGAGCCCGGCCTCGTCGACGTCGCAGATGGCCACGTTTGCGCCGGCCTTGGCCAGGTGCTCCGCGAGCGCGCGTCCGATGCCGCTGGCCGCGCCGGTGATGGCCGCGGTGCGACCCTGAAAGCTCTTCATGCGGACCTCGGTGTCAGCGCACGCGCTCGCGCGCTTGCGTGGGCAGCGCCGCGGGCTCGTCGAAGCTGAGGAACTCCTGCAGCTCGCGCACCGTGGACTCGGTGGTCTCCACCTCGGCGGCGATGGTCTCCAGCTGCCGGTCGACGACCTCCGGATCGCGCATGCCGATGGACTGCTCGTGCAAGAGCCGCAGCATGTCCTCGATCGACGCGAGCTGGTGGCTCATGAGCTCGCGGTGCTCGGCGGCCTGGTCGAAGCGCTTGAGCCGCTTGCGCAGGATCTCCGCCCGCTTGAGCTGCACCTCGCGGACCTTCTCCGGCCCGGGCTCGCGCTCGAGGTCCGACACCAGCTCGGCAAGCTCGCGCTCCACGTCGGCGCGGTTGCTCTGGCCGAGGTACTGGCGGTACGCGTTCAGCGTCGACAAGAGCCGCAGGAACGACGCCAGGAGCTGATCGATGCGCTGCTCGCTCGAGCTCACCAGGATCCGCGACGAGCCCAGCCGCTTGTAGTTGGCCAGGATCCGGTCCTTGAGCTCGCGCAGCACGTAGAAGTGCTCGCGCTGGCTGGGCGAGAGCTCGGCGAGCATGGCGTCGGCGAGGGCGGTGGCCTCCACCGTGCGCTGCTGGGCGAGGCGGCGCTCCACGCTGCGCTTGAACACGGGCAGCGCCGGCACCGTGCCCAGGTAGACGAGCTCCGCGCCGAGCGCCAGCAGCACCGGCAGCGGGTTCATGAGCGCCACCGAGGCCACCCCCGCGGCCCCGAGGGCGCTCAGGTTCACGCCGTTCAGGAGCGCGGCGCGCACGTATCGGGGCTTGGCGTCGGCGGGCATCTCGGGAGGCAATCTATGCCGGTCGCGCTAGCGCCGCGACACCTTCGGCACCACCACCGGCTTCCCCTGCCGCGTGCCGATCTCGAAGCGCACCTTCATTCCGGGCCGCTGCTTGAGGATCTCCTCGCGCCGGCCGATGAGCAGGTGGCGGAACTCCACGGCCGACATGTCCACGGCCAGGCCCGCAGCGCGGCGCGCCTTCTGGAGCTCGCCGTAGAGCCGGTCGAAGTCGATGTCCGGCGCGGGCGGCATGGGCGCGGTGCCCACCCCCGTGACGGCGCGGCCCTTGGCGCGGGCGAGCTGAGCGGTGACGAAGCTGGGCAGGCCGAGCTCGGTGCGCTCGACGTCCGTGTCCTCGTCCACCAGCGAGGGCTTCGGCGCCAGGGGCGGCCGGCGGAGGGGGATGCCGGGCTCGGTGGTGGCGTCGTCGGCGTCCTCTTCGGTCCCGGGGATGACGTCGAAGTCCTGCGCGTACTCCTCCATGCTCACGTGGTCGTCGGTGGTGGGGCGCTGGAGGGGCAGCTTGCGGATTCGCTCGGCCACCTGCGCCGGGCCCATGCGCTCCCCGCTGTGCACGACGTACGCGTCGAGCGCCTGCGCCATGGCCGCCGCGGTGGGAAAGCGCGCGTCGGGATCGCGGGCGAGCGCGGACTTCAAGACGCGCCAGAGGCCATCCGGCATCTCGCGGGGCCGCACCGGATCCTCCGTGCGCGCCCGCTGGAAGTGCTCTTGCGGCGTGGGTGCGCTGAAGGGGTGGCTGAGCGCGAAGAGCTTGTAGAGCGTGATGCCCAGGGCGAAGAGGTCGCCGCGGGCGTCCTGGGGCTTGCCGGTGATGATCTCCGGCGGGAAGTACTCCCACTTGCCCTTCACGATGCCCACGGCCGTGGCCGAGTTCGACATGCGCACCACGCCGAAGTCGGCGAGCTTCACCGCCCCGCGCGCGGAGAGGAGCACGTTGCTGGGGGAGATGTCGCGGTGGGCGGTGATGAGCGGCGCGCCCGTGGCGTCACGCAGGCCGAGCACGTAGGTGAGCGCCTCGCACACCCGCGCGCCCACGTAGGCCACGAACGCCGGCGAGATGCGCTGGTTGCCGCGGTAGGCCGCCTCGATCACCGTGTCCAGGTCGGGGCCGTCGACGTACTCCATGCTCAGGTACGGACGATCCTCCTCCACGCCCGCGTCGAAGACCTTCACCACGTTGGGGTGGTTGAGCTGAGCCGCCACCCGGAGCTCGCGCACGAAGAGCTCGAGCTGCGTGGGATCCATGGCCGCGGCGCGCTTCATCTTCTTCAGCGCCACCAGCTGCGGCTCGCCCTTCTCGCGGTAGGTGGCCAGGTGCACCGTGGCCATGCCGCCTTCGCCGAGCTTGCGGATGATGGTGAAGCGGCTCATGCGTGGGGCGTTGTCCTCGATGGCGAGGATAGGCGCCAATCCGCTATTCCCGCCAGCCCACGCTTCCCCGGAGCGCGAGCTCCAGCGGCCGCCCCGGATCCGCGGCCAGCAGGTCGTTCGAGTCGCGCGAGCGGGCGTCGAGGGCGCGGCTCACGGTCACGTGAAGCACGCGGCCGTCGTGCGGGCGCTCGCTCGAGCCGGCGATCTCCACGCGCAACGCCTGGATGCGGTCGTTCTCGGCGAGGGCCACCGCGCGCAGCTCGACGGTCTCGCCGATCTGGTAGCCGCCCGGGATCCAGCGCGGATCCAGATCAGCCGGGTGGATTCCGAAGACGAGCGTGACGTGGTCGCCGCGGAGCTCGGGGAGCGTCGCCAGGGCGCGCACCGCCTCACGCGACGCGGCGTCGAGCTCGATGACCAGGTTCACTCAGTTGTGCGTGACGATGGGCGCCAGCGGCGTGGTGCCCGCGCCATAGAACACCGTGTTCGGCTCGTTGTGGATGAGCGTGGCCACGCCCGTCACCGGATCGATGGTGAGGACGTTCCCGTTCCGGTCGAAGCCGTAGAACTCGCCGGCCCAGTAACCGAGGCCGAAGATGCCGTGGTAGCCCGTCGACTGGCTCGACACGCGGGTGGCGAAGTAGCCGTTGTTCGGATCCAGGGTGACCAGCACGTCGGTGGCGTTGGAGCCGCCGTCGAGGATCTTGGCGGTGGCGTAGAACGTCCCGTCCGAGAGCGCCACGATGTCGCCGGAGCAGCCCAGGTTGGTGCCGAAGTGGCCCGCGTCGCTCACCTGGCCGGTGGTGGTGTCGATGGTGACCACGTGGCCGTCGGCGTCGGCGGCCACCAGCGTGTCCGCGTCGCTGAAGGTGAGCCCGTTGAAGCCGCCCGCGCTCTGCGCCAGCGCGGCGACGTGCGTGCCCGCGCAGGTGTTGGCGTCGATGCTGTAGAGGTCGGTCCGGGTGATGCCCCAGAGCGCGCCGTTGCGCTGCACGGCGATGTCGTTCACGCCCGCGTCGCCGGGGATGGCGCCGTTGAAGTCGCACACCGAGGTGAGCGTGTTGGGCGGGTTGGGGTCCACCCGGTAGAGCGTGTGCTGGCTCTCCGCGTAGACCACGCAGGCCTGGGTGCCGCAGATGGCGCCGGCGTCGAAGCTGCCCGAGGTGCCGGTCGTCCCCGTCGTGGTGGTGCCGCCCAGGCAGGTGCAGGCGTTGATGTCGCAGCCGCCGGGGCAGTTGAGCGCCGCGCAGCAGTTGCCGGTGGTGCCGCTGGTGGCGCCGGAGCCGCTGGTGGTCGTGGTCGTCGTGGTGGTGGACGACGCGCCGGCCGTGGTGGCGGTGGTGCCCGAGGAGCCGGTGCTGGTGGTCGTCGTCGAGCCGCTGCTGGTGCTGCCGCTGGAGGTGCTCGCCGTGCTGCCGGAGCTGGAGCCGCCGGTGACGCCGCCGGGCTGCTCGCAGGTGCCGTTCACGCACTGGTTGCCGGCGTTGCAAGCCTGGCAGGCCGCGCCGGAGACGCCGCAGGTCTGCGCGGAGGGGAGCTGGCACACGCCGCTCGCGTCGCAGCAGCCCTTGCAGTTGGAGGCGTTACAGGATCCCGCGGTCGACGAGCCACAGCCGGCGAGCAGCGCGCCGCACGCGAGCGCCGCGCAGAGGAGGGTGAGCTTCGACAAGGGGGACCTCGGGAGTACCGGCCGAACGCACGCTCATCTCACGCCCGCACATGGACGGTCAACGAGCCCCAGATAGGCCTCCCGACAATTTTCGAAGGCGTCACCCACCCGGGCCAAGGATGAGACGCGTATCATTTCCGGAAGCGCCGCGAATCGGCGGTTAGAAGTGGGCCATGGCCACGGACACGCGCGATTTTCCGCTCACCTTCGCCTGGCGCGTGGAGATGGCCCGCGAGCTGGCGAGCGCGCTGCCGGAGCCGGAACTTCCCCGCGGGATGCTGTTCGTCGATTTCCGGCCCGTGCAGCTGCCCAAGCTCGCGCGCGTGGAGCACCGCGCGTTCGCCGGCGGCGCGGACGCCAAGATCTTCCGCGAGCACCTCCAGAACGAGCACGCATGTCAGCTCGCATGGAAGACGCGGCGCGACTTTGATCCGCGGACGTCGGTGGTCTTGCAGCAAGGCGCGGAGCCGGTGGGCTTCGTGCGTGCCGGCGGCGCGCGCGGGGTGGCGGTGATCGACTGCGTGGCGGTCGTGCCCGAGCTGCGCGGCGGCACGGGACGGGCGCTGATGCTCGAAGCGCTGCGGCGCATGCGCGCGCTCCGGTTCGAGGTGGCGCTGCTCACCGTGACCGCCGAGAACGCGACGGCCGTGCGCCTGTACGAACGCCTGGGCTTCCGCGAGGTGGGCTGGTCGATGGCCGTCTACCGGCGCTGACCGCGCGGCGGCTGCCGTGGGAGAATGGCGCCGCCATGTCCGATGACGAGGAGCTCGAGACCAGCCCCGCAAACGTCCCGCCCGGTGGACTGCGCCGGACGCTGATCGTGCTCGGCATCCTCGGCGGGCTGGGCGCGGGCGTGTGGGCCGTCTACAACATCCGCGGCCAGGCGGCGGTGCACGAATCGATCAGCCAGGCCACCCGGGCCATCGACGACCACCGCTACGACGAGGCCGAGCGCATCCTCAAGCGCGCCGAGAGCGAGGGCTGCGATCCGGAGACGCTGGAGGCGCTGCGCCGCGAGGTGCGCTCCGGGCAGATCCAGATGCGCGCCATCGACGAGGCCCGCGCCGCGCTCGCCGCCCACCGCTTCGACGACGCGCGCGTCACCCTGCAAGGCGTGACCAGCGACGCGCCCACCTACGTCGAAGCGCAGAAGCTGCTCGCCCAGATCGAGCCCGCGCGCGTGCACTGGCTCTACGAGCAAGCGCAGGAGGCGCTCAAGGCGGGCCAGCTCGATCGGGCGCGGCAGCTGCTCCCCGAGGTCGCGCAGCTCGAGCCGGAGCTGGGCAAGACGCTGGGGCTGGCGATCGCCGCGCAGACGCCGACCACCACCCTCGGCCTCTCGCTCGACCTCGACCGCAATGGCCCCGAGCCCGCGGTGCGCAAGGCGTTCGCGCCGGCGTTCGCGAAGTTCGCGTCGGGCGATCTCCCGGGCGCCAGCAAGGCCTTCTCCGAGGCGGGCCAGAGCCACCCCGACGGCACCCTGCGCGCGGCGGCGCGATCGCTCGCGCTCGCGAGCCAGTCGTGCGGCCAGGCCCTCGCGGCGGCGTCGACCAACGGCGTGGCTGATCTCTCGACGGCGATTCGCACCTGCGGTGACGTCGAGCCCGCGGGCAGGACGGTATCCGGCCTGCGCGCGCGCCTGGCCCAGACCTACGACGCCCAGGGCAACGCCGCGCTTGCGAAAGATCAAGCGCTCGACGCCGCGCGCGCCTTCCGCTCCGCCCAGCTGGCGACGCCAGAAGATCCGGGCGCGGCCCAGGGCATCGCCGCGCTGCGTGCCAAGGCGCCGGCGCTGGCCACGGCCGCTCGGGCGTCGAAGGATCCCCAGGCCGCTCGCAACATCTGGCAAGCGCTGGCGAATGTGCTCCCGGAGGCCGATCCGCTCCGCGCGGAGGCGCTCCAGGCCTCGCAGGGCCCCTAGCGAGTGTCGCGCAGGCGGCTTTTCTAAGTGCGGCCGGCTGTTATAGATGGCCGCGCCATGAACGACCTCTTCCACCACCCCGACGTCTTCGCCGATCGCCACGTGGGCCCCGACCAGGCCGAGGTGGACGAGATGCTCCAGGCCCTCAAGGTGGCCTCGCTCGACGCGCTGGTGGCCGAGACCGTTCCCGGCAGCATCCGCTTGCCCAAGCCGCTCAACCTGCCCGCGCCGCGCAGCGAGCTGGAGCTGCTCGCCGAGCTGGAGCAGGTGGCCGCGCAGAACCAAGTGTTCAAGAGCTACATCGGCATGGGCTACCACGACACCTTCACGCCGCCGGTGATCCTCCGGAACATCCTGCTCAACCCGGGCTGGTACACCGCGTACACGCCGTACCAGGCGGAGATCGCCCAGGGCCGGCTCGAGGCGCTGCTCAACTTCCAGACCATGGTGGGCGACCTCACCGGCCTGGAGATCGCCAACGCCTCGCTGCTCGACGAAGGCACCGCGGCGGCTGAAGCGATGAGCATGCTCTACGGCGTCCACGGCAAGGACGTGCACGCGTTCTTCGTGAGCGATTCCTGCCACCCGCAGACCATCGACGTGGTGAAGACGCGCGCGGCGGCGGTGAACATCGAGATCGTCGTCGGCGATTGGAAGACCTTCGATCCCGCCGCGAAGCCCGTGTTCGGCGCGCTCCTGCAGTACCCCGCGACCGACGGCGGCGTGCACGACTACCGGCCGTTCATCGAGAAGCTGCACACGGCGGGCGGCTTCGTGGCCGTGGCCGCCGACTTGATGAGCCTCGCGCTGCTCACGCCCCCGGGCGAGCTCGGCGCCGACGTGGCCATCGGCAGCACCCAGCGCTTCGGCGTGCCGCTGGGCTACGGCGGCCCGCACGCGGCGTTCTTCTCCACCAAGTCGCAGTTTGCGCGGCACATGCCCGGGCGCATCATCGGCGTCTCGCAGGACGCGAACGGCAAGCCCGCGCTGCGCATGGCCCTGCAGACGCGCGAGCAGCACATCCGCCGCGAGAAGGCGACGTCGAACATCTGCACCGCGCAGGTGCTGCTCGCCGTCATGTCCGGGATGTACGCGGTGTGGCACGGGCCCAAGGGCGTGCGCGCCATCGCCGATCGCGTGCATCGCATGACGGTGGCCCTGGCGCGCGGCCTCTCGGCGATGGGCTTCAAGCTCAAGCACGAAGCCTTCTTCGACACCCTGCGCGTGGAAGGCACGGCCGCGCAGGTGAAGGCGGTGCACGCCGCGGCCGCCAAGCTGCACATCAACTTCCGGCACCTGGACGCGCAGAGCATCGGCGTGTCGCTCGACGAGACGACGACCGCGGACGACCTCGCGAACATCCTCGCCAGCTTCGCCGGCCACTCGACGCCGCCCGCGCTCGAGGAGCTCGCCCGCGATCTCGCGCCGCGCATTCCCACGGCGCTCGCGCGGACCTCGAGCTACCTCACGCACCCCGTCTTCAACCGGCACCACTCCGAGACGGAGATGCAGCGCTACATCCGGAGCCTGGAAGCAAAAGACCTGTCGCTGGTCCACTCGATGATCCCGCTGGGCAGCTGCACCATGAAGCTCAACGCCGCCAGCGAGATGGCGCCCATCACCTGGCCGGGCTTCAGCAAGCTGCACCCCTTCGCGCCCGCCGAGCAGGCCCAGGGCTACCAGCGCATCTTCAAGGACCTCGAGAAGTGGCTCGGCGAGATCACCGGCTTTGCGGCGGTGTCGCTGCAGCCCAATGCGGGCAGCCAGGGCGAGTACGCGGGCCTGCTCGTCATCCGCCGCTACCACGAGAGCCGCGGCGACACGCACCGCACGGTTTGCCTCATTCCGCAGAGCGCGCACGGGACGAATCCTGCGAGCGCCGTGATGGCCGGGTTTGAAGTTGTGGTCACCAAGACCGACGAGAAGGGCAACATCGATCTCGCGGACCTCGAGGCCAAGGCCGAGGAGCACAAGGCCAAGCTCGGCGCGGTGATGGTGACGTACCCGTCGACGCACGGCGTGTTCGAGGAGGGCATCCAGAAGCTCTGCGAGATCGTCCACGCGCGCGGCGGCCAGGTGTACATGGACGGCGCCAACATGAACGCCCAGGTGGGCCTCACCAGCCCGGGCTTCATCGGCGCGGACGTCTGCCACCTCAACCTGCACAAGACCTTCTGCATCCCGCACGGCGGCGGCGGGCCGGGCATGGGGCCGATCGCGGTCGCGGCGCACCTCGCGCCGTTCCTGCCCGGTCACCCGCTCGCGCAGGTGGGCGGAGACAAGGCCATCGGCCCGATCGCGGCCGCGCCCTGGGGCTCGGCGAGCATCCTGCTCATCAGCTGGATGTACATCGCGCTCATGGGCGAGAGCGGCCTCACCCGCGCCACGAAGCTGGCGATCCTCAACGCCAACTACGTGGCCGAGAAGCTCGCCGAGCACTACCCGGTGCTCTACCGCGGCACCAAGGGCCGCGTGGCGCACGAGTGCATCCTCGATCCGCGCAAGCTCAAGCAGACCGCGGGCATCGAAGTGGAAGACATCGCCAAGCGGCTCATGGACTACGGCTTCCACGCGCCCACGATCAGCTTCCCCGTCTCGGGCACGATGATGGTGGAGCCCACCGAGAGCGAGCCCAAGGCCGAGCTGGATCGCTTCATCGATGCGCTCACGTCGATCCGCGCGGAGATCCGCGAGATCGAAGAGGGCCGCCAGCCGAAGGACGGCAACCTGCTCAAGCACGCGCCGCACACGGCTGAAGTGGTGCTCGCGGACGCCTGGGTGCGTCCGTACCCGCGCGAGCGCGCGGCGTTCCCGGCGCCGTGGGTGCGCGCGCACAAGTTCTGGCCGAGCGTGGGCCGGCTCAACAACGTGCTCGGCGACCGCAAGCTGGTGTGCAGCTGCCCGCCGGTCTCGGACTACGAGAAGCCGCAGCCGCAGCTGAGCTAGGGCAGCAGGGCGCGCGGCTCGCCGGGAGCCGTGCGCGCGAAAATCGCGAGTTGGAATTTGGTCACTGCCAGCCACGAGCCACCCGCCACCAGCCACCGGCCCGCGGCCGCGCTGGCGTCGAACCGCTGGACGCTGGTGAAGGCCAGCGCGCTGCTCGCGTTCCTGGTCTTCCACATCGTGGCCATCACCGTGCGCGCGCTGCCGGCGCCCGACGGCGCGATGGATCGCTCGACCTGGTCCGACCCGACGGTGCAGCAGGAGATGAGCGCCTGGACCGAGCGGCTCGGGCAGCTCGGCATCAAGCTCTCGAGCAACCAGCTCCAGGACGCGCTGTACGTGGTGGCGGGCAAGATCTTGAGCGCGCGCGACACGCTCGTCTCTCCATTCGGCCGCTACTACGACTGGTGCGGCACCTTTCAGAGCTGGCAGATGTTCGTGGCGCCGCACCGGCACCCCGCGCGCGTGCGCGTGGACGTGCAGGAGCACGGCGTCTGGCGCACCGTCTTCCGCGAGCGCGACCCGAACGCCACCTGGCTCGCCAGCGAGCTGGGCGACACGCGCTTCCGCTCGCTCTTCTTCCGAGTCTCCTGGCCGAACTTCCGCGGGATGCTGGAGCGCATCGCGGATTACGTGGCGCGCCGCGCGGCCGTCGACTTTCCCGACGCCACGCGCGTGCAGCTGGTGCTCTCGCGCGCCGAGACCCCCACGCCGGACGAGGTGAAGCGCGGCGAGCTCCCGCGCGAGGTCGACGACACGCCTGTCGTCCGCGACCTCGCGCGCTGGCGGAGGGCCCATTGAGCGCGCCGGCGATCGACGTGCCCGTCGAGGCGGCGCCAGTGTCTGTTCCGCGCTGGGCGGAGCGGCTGCTGGTGCGCGAGCCGGGGACGCCGCTGGCGCTCTTTCGAATCGGCGTGGGGCTGAGCCTGCTGCTCTCGCTGGGCTCGGTGTGGCTGCACGGCGACGTGGGGATCTTGTGGCTCGATCCTTCGCACGGCGGTCTCTCGCCGACGTCGCCGGGCTGGCTCTTTCATCTTCTCGGCGGCGCGGATCTCACGCGCATCCACCTCGTGCTCGGCGCCACGATGGCGTGCGGCGCGTGCCTGGTGCTCGGGCTCGGCAATCGGCTGCCGGCGGTGATCGCGCTGGTGGGGTATCCCGCGCTGGTGGGCCTGCAGGTCGATGCGGGCGGCTCGTACGACTCGCTGATGGGCAACGCGCTCTGGCTGCTGGTGCTCGCCGATTCGACCGCGACGCTCTCGCTCGATGCGCGCCTGCGCAAGGGCAGCTTCATCACCGGCGCGCGCGTGCCTGCCTGGCCGCGCTGGCTCGTGCTCTACCAGCTGGTGCTGATGTACCTCTGCACCGGGCTCCAGAAAGTCAGCGACACCTGGGTGCCCGGGGGAAGTCTCTCCGCGATCTACTTCATCATGCAGCAGCCCACGTGGCAGCGCGGCGACATGCACTGGCTCGCGCACATCTTCCCGCTCACCCAGGCCGCGACGCTCTCGGTCTGGCTCTTTGAAGTGGGCTCGCCGCTGCTCTTGCTGGCGATCTTGCTCGAGCGCGGCCAAGGGCGCGTCGCGAGGTTCCTGCGCTTCATTCCCTATCGGCGCGCGTGGGCGGCGTTCGGGCTCTCGTTGCACCTGGGCATCTGGTTGGCGCTCGAGGTGGGCTGCTTTCCGATCTTGGCGATGTCGTTCTACGCGGCGCTCTGGGCCCCGCACGACGTGGAGCGCGCGCGCGGCTGAGGCTAACCTCGCCGCCATGAACGCACTGCTCGCGATTGTTCTCGTGGCCGCGCCGCCGCCGGTGAAGTCGATCGTGCTTCGTCACGCGACCGTGATGCCCGCGTCGAAGCCGACGATTCCCGACGGCGCGGTGGTCATCACCAACGGCAAGATCGCCGCGGTCGGGCCGAGCGCGAGCGTTCCTGCTCCGGCGGGCGCGGAAGAGCTCGACGTGCACGGCGCGTATGTCACGCCGGGCATCATCGACGTGCATTCGCACCTGGGCGTGTACGCATCGCCCTCCAGCGTGGCCAGCGACGACGGAAATGAAGCCACGAACCCCGTCACGAGCGATGTCAGCGCCGAGAGCTCGTTCTGGCCGCAGGATCCGGGATTGCGTCGCGCGGTCGCGGGCGGTGTAACCAGCGCGTTAATACTTCCCGGCTCGGCGAACCTCATCGGCGGCCGCGGCTTCCCCATCAAGATGCGCTTCGCGACCACGGCGAGCGGCTGGCGATTCCCGAACGCAAAAGACGGCCTGAAGATGGCCTGCGGCGAGAACCCCAAGCGCACCTACGGCAAGAAGAGTGGCCCGAGCACGCGCATGGGCAACGTGGCCGGCTATCGCACCGCGTTCGCGCAAGCCAAGGACTACGCGGCCAAGTGGGACGAGTGGCGCGAGAAGCAAAAGAAGGACGCGAAGACGGCCGGCGCGCCGCCGCCCCGCGACTTGAAGATGGAGACGCTGGCCGATGTGATGGCCGGCAAGATCCTCGTCGACGTGCACTGCTATCGCGCCGACGACATGGACGACATGCTCCACGTCGCCGACGAGTTCGGCTTCCAGGTGCGCGCGTTCCACCACGCGCTCGAGGCGTACAAGATTCGCGCGGAGCTCGCGAAGCGCGGCGTGGCCGTGGCGACGTGGGCCGACTGGTGGGGCTTCAAGCTCGAGGCCTACGACGGCATCCAGCAAAACGCAGGGCTCGTGGCGCAGGCTGGCGGACGCGTCGCGATTCACAGCGACTCGGCGATCGGCGGCCAGCGGCTCAATCAAGAAGCGGCGAAGGCCATGTTCCGCGCACGCGAGGCCGGAATTCAGATCAGCGAAGACGACGCGCTCAAGTGGCTGACCGTGAACCCCGCGTGGATCCTCGGCGTGGACGATCAGACCGGCTCGCTCGACGTCGGCAAGATGGGCGACGTCGTGGTGTGGGATCGTGATCCGTTCTCGAGCTACGCGCGCGCCACGCGCACCTACGTCGACGGCGAGCTCGTCTACGACAGCGAGCACGGCCCCGCGAACACGAGCGACTTCGAGCTCGGCTCGTTCGAACAGCAGGGTGCGCTGCTCACCGCGAAGCCTTCGAGGGTGCCCGAGCTCCCGCGCTGCGATGGCAACGCCACCGCATGTGCCAAGCCGCTCGACGCGCCGGATTCGAAGTGCATCGCCATCCAGAACGCCACGCTGCTCATCGACGGCGAGGCGCACGCGAACGGCCAGGTGATCGTCGAAGGCCAGAAGATCTCGCGCGTGGATCTCACGCCGAAGCCGCCGCCTGCGGGCTGCACCAGCGTCGACGCGAGTGGCCGCGTGCTCGCGCCCGGCTTCATCGATCCCTGGAGCGCGCTCGGGTTGGCAGAGATCACGCTCGAGGAGAGCAGCGTCGACGTGGGCCCCAAGGGCGACGCGGCGAAAGAGCCGGTGCACGCGGCGCTCGAGGCAGCGTCGAGCATCGATCCGCACTCGACGCTGTTTCCCGTGGCGCGCGGCGGCGGAATCACCAGCGCCATCGTCGCGCCCGACGCGCTCTTGATGGAGGACGGCAGCCCAGCGCTCATCGCCGGCCGCGGCGCCTGGGTCTCGACCGACGGCAGCATCACCAAGAACGACGCAGCGCTCATGATTCGCCTTGGCCAGGGCGCGCGCGATTCGCTGGGGATGCCGCGTGGCGCCGCGCTCGATCGGCTGCGCGCCGTCTTCGAGGACGCGCGCTTCGTGCAGAAGCACCGCGCCGACATCGACGCCAACAAGAGCCGCACGCTCGCTGCGCCGCTTCGCGAGTTGCTCGCGTTGCAGCCCGCGCTCGAGGGCAAGCAGGTCGTCTTGCTCTATGCAGATCGTGCGAGCGACATCCTCGGCGCGCTCGCACTGGCGAAAGAGTTCAAGCTCAAGCTGGTGCTCGCCGGTGGCGCCGAGGCGTGGGAGGTGGCGAGCGAGCTGCAGGCCGCGAATGTGCCGGTGATCGTCGACCCAACTGCGAACCTGCCCTCGAGCTTCGAGCAGCGCGGGAGCCGCAGCGACGCGGCCGCGATGCTCCATGCCGCGGGTGTGAAGGTGCTCATCGGAACCGGGACGGATCCGCACTTCGCGCGCGGCGCGGCGCAGCTTGCGGGCAACGCCGTCGCTTGGGGCTTGCCGCACGCGGCCGCGGTTCAGGCGCTCACCAAGAACATTGCCGACGCGTTCGGGCTGCCCGCGGGCAAGCTCGCCGCGGGCGCGCGCGCGGATCTCGTGCTCTGGAGCGGCGATCCGCTGGACGTCTCCAGTCGCCCGGTGGCCATGTGGCTCGCCGGAAAGCCCGCGTCGCTGACCTCGCGGCAAGACGCGCTGCTGCACAAGTACGCGGGCAAATAAGAAAGGCGCGCCCGTTTCCGGACGCGCCCTTCGAAGCTTCAAAACCACTCGCGACTTAGGCCGCGGCCGCAGCGCCGCCGCCGTTGCCCACGTACTGCGCGTCGCCGAAGCCGAGCATCGGGTAGAAGATCGGCGCGAGCAGCGCCAGGCCAATGCCGAACCCTGCACCCTTCCCGAACGCCTTCGCCACGTCGATGGAGACGATGATCACCGCGATGATGCTCACCAGCGGGATGAGGTAGAGCACGATCCACCAGATCGGGCGGTTCGCGATCTTCAGGATGATCACCAGGTTGTAGATGGGGACGAGGCACGCCCAGCCCGGGTGACCGGCCTTGACGAACGTCTTCCACATGCCGGCCACGACGACAGCAACGATGGCCAGCTCGATGACGAGGAAGATGATGGCGCCAATGCCGCCACCCGACGAGTGTGCTGCGTAATCGTTATCCATGCGTTCTCCTGCGCCGCGCGGCGCTTATTGAGGCGTCGTGTTGCGCGGAGAGCGTGCGCGGTTTGAGCCGCGAGCGCCCCCGCTCGGTCTCTGCAACGCAGCACTATCGGCAGAAAGGCAAGGATTCGGCAAGCGCCGTTGCGGGGGCCTGGGGAACGGCTGAGAAGACCTCAATGCCCCAGCATTGGCGCAGGGTTGGCCACGATCGAGCGCAGCGGCGCCGACTCGAGGATCTCTGCGGGATCGAGCCCGCTTGGGGCTTCGCCGAGCTTGGTGGCGAGGTTGGCGGCGCTGGCGAGGAGCTCGTCGAAGTGCACCGGCGCGTCGCCGCTCACGCCGAAGAAGGCCAGGTTCTCGGCGACGGTCGCCGGCGGCTCGTCCTTGATGGCCTGCACCGGATCCCCGAGCGCGGGCGCGGCGGAGTCGAGGAGCCGGGCGGCCTCGATGGCGTTCTTGCGCACCGCCTCGTTGGCCTCGAGCGTGCCGCGCACCAGGCGGCGCACGGCTTCGGGATAGCGGGCGACGAGCTCCCCGCGCACGACGAGAACGAGATCGAGCAAGTAGGGCGAGTCGGCGCTGGTGGCGAGCACGGCGCCCGCGCGATCCCGCGCCGCGAGCGACATCTCCGGCGTGAGCCCGGCAGCCGCATCCGCGCGCGACTCGCGAAGCGCGACGGCGGTGCGGGTGGAGTCCGATTCCGGCCCGAGAATCACGTCGTGCGCGCTCAGGCCCGCGCGCGCGAGCTCGAAGAGGGCGAAGTAGCGCTCCGGCCCCGAGCGCGGCACGGCGAGCCGCTTGCCGCGGAGGCCCGCGAGGTTTCCCACGCCCGGCGCCCCCGCGAGCGCCACCGAGCCCTGGCTCCGCGCCACCAGCGCCACCGCGCGCGGCGCCGCAGCGTGGTACGCGGGCCAGCGCATGCCCAGGTCATCGACGGAGACGAGCGCCGCGTCCACGCCGCCCTGGTCGGCGCCGAGGGTGAGCGCCTGGCGGACGGCGTCGGCGTCGGCGTAGACGTCGAGCTGGAGATCGAGGGCGTAGGCCTTGGTCGACGGCGCTTCGGGATGACGGCCGGGCCCGCCTGCGAGCCAGAGAAGCGGAGCGGCGGCGGCGCGTGGCGGCACGGCGAGCTTGAGCGGCCGGCTGGGCATGGCGTTCAGCCCGGAGCTCGGCGCGACCGCGCCCGGCGGAAAGTCACCCAGCGACAGCGGCGGCGCCGGCGGCGGCTTCTTGCCCAGCTTCACCAGCCAGGGATCGAGCTGCGGCAGGAAGCCGTAGTGGTGCAGCGTGCCGGCGATGATCGCCAGGCCGGCCAGGACCAGAAGCAGTTTTCCACCTGGTCCAAGTGACATGAATCAGTTCCTGGTCGCTGGTTCCTGGTTCCTGGTTGGCGTCCGCCAGGAACCAGGAACAAGGAACCAGGAACCGAACCGAGCTACTTCACTTCGACCTTCTTGCCGATGGTCTTCTCGCTGCTGCTCGAGCCGACCTCAGAGACCGGGCTCGGCGCTGCGGGCTCGTTCACGCCCATCTCGAGCTTGAACTGCTTCACCAGCTCCATGGCCTGGATTTTCTGGGCGTCTTCTTCGATCTGCACGCGCTGGTGGTCCACGCTCTCGAGCGCCATCTGCATGCGCGCCTCGTTGACCGCGGTCTGCTCTTCGATCTTGCGGACCATCTCGTCATGCGTCGCATCGATGCCGGCGACCTGGAAGCTCTCCAGCGCGTCGGCGACCTTGGACTGCCACTTGGCGCGCCGCGCGTCGCGGATGGCCTGCATGGCCTCCTGGGTCTTCTTCTCCTTCTCCGCCATGAAGACCTTCTTCACCGTGAGGGCCTTGTCGTAGGCGGCCTTCGCGGTGGTGAGCTGGCCGTCATTGCGGGCCAGCGCGGCCTTCTTCTCCTGGAGCTGGGTGGCGTACTGGGCGGCGAGGTCGTCGCGGCCGGCCTGGATTCCGGCCTTCACCTTGGCGGTGAGGTCGGCCAGCTCGGCCTTGTACTTGGTGTTTTCCTTCTCGAGCAGGGTCACGTTCGCCCGAACCATGGCGATGGACTCGTTCATCTTGGGGACCTGGTCGTTCAGGTCGCGCACGTTCTGCTCGAGGATGAGCTCAGGGTCCTCGACCGACGAGACGAAGAAGCCCACGAACGACCGCATCGCACGCTTGAAGCGGTTCCACATGGCGCAAAGACCCCTTGCCGGCACTGCCGGCCACTCCCGCGGACCGTATTCCCCGTGCTGCGTTGAGTCAACGCCAGAGGCGCGGCCCTATTTCGTGAGAACGAACAGTGGGCGGAGAAGGATCTGACCGCTCGGCAGCTTGTGGAACCTGGTCGGGGTCAAAGGCGGCCAGCGCGAAGCTGTTTCACGACCAGCAGAAATCCGACCATCACCGGCAGCGCGACGAACTGAAGTGGACCCCGTTTTTCCGACCACCCCGATCTTTGCGTTCGAGCCGGCT